>NZ_JAVRQI010000016.1:0-128327 GCF_031854425.1 Paracoccus broussonetiae
AACCGACGCAGACTACCAGGACATGAGCGCTTTCCTCATGGGAATGAGGTGGAAGTTCTGAGCATGCCCACGCCCTTGCCCGAGAATCCCGACCCCGCCGCCAGCTCCGGCAGTCCCCCCGCCGCCCCGGATCGGATCGAACTGATCGAGGCGCGCGTCGTCGATCTTGTCATCCGCCTGATCCTGCTTGGGCTTTTCGCATATCTGTCGCTGGCCCTGATCCGGCCCTTCCTAGCGATCACCACCTGGGGGGTGATCCTTGCCGTCGCGCTGGCCCCGGTTCACGACTGGCTGACCCGGCTGTTGCAGGGGCATCGACGCCTTGCCGCGATGATCGTGACCCTTGCCGCGCTTTGCGTGGTGATCGGTCCGGTGGCGGCACTGACCAGCAATATGGTCGAATCCGTCCAAAGCCTTGTCGAACGGGCCAATTCCGGCCAATTGAAGCTACCTCCCCCGCCTGCTCGGCTGGAGACACTGCCGCTGGTGGGTCAGCAGATCCACGACTTCTGGACCTCGGCCCGCGCCAACCTGGAAAGCGTCGTGCTGAGCTATCACCGTATCCTTGCCCCGATCGGGGCAAAGATGATCGCGCTCGTATCCCAGCTTGGCCTTGATCTGCTAAAATTCGTGCTTTCGATCGTGCTGGCCGGTTTGCTGCTGATCCCCGGCCCCCGTCTTGCGGGCTGGGGGCGCAGGATCGCGGCGCGCATCGTCGCCCCACGGGGTGAGCAGTTCGTGGACCTGGCCACCGTGACCGTCCGCAATGTCTCGCGCGGGGTAGTGGGGATCGCGCTGCTGCAAGGGATCCTGATCGGCGTCGTCCTGCAAGCAGCAGGGGTTCCCAGCGCGGGGCTGCTGGCGCTGATCATCCTGTTCCTGTGCATCCTGCAGATCGGGCCGGCCCTGATCGTCCTGCCGGTCCTGATCTGGAGTTGGCTGACAATGACACCCGCGCAGGCCCTGTTACTGACTGTGGTTCTGGTGCCCCTGACCTTCATGGACAATGTTTTGAAGCCCATGCTGATGGGCCGCGGCCTGAGCACCCCGACACTGGTGATCTTCATGGGTGTCATCGGCGGAACGCTGAGCTTTGGGCTGATCGGGCTGTTCCTTGGCCCGGTCGTGCTGGCGGTCTTCCACGATCTGGTTTTGACCTGGCTGCAGCACGACCCCCATCATCCGGTGGAAAAGTCGTAAGGAGCAGCTTCAGCAGTCCAGCATGACCCCGGCCCGAAGCGTCTCGGCAGGGGCAAGCCCAACCATGCAATCAGCAGCACGCTCGGGCTGCAAGTTCAGCGCATTCGCCAAGTGACTCACCGGCTCGACGCAGGTATAGGCCCCGGCCGGATCGTGCAGAACCAGGTGCGACAACGGTTCCTCCGCCAGCAGCGTCAGCCGGCGACCATCCGACAACTCCATGTCGACCCGCGACCAGTCCGACAGATAGCGGGTCGTGGCTTCCGACTCTGTGACAGAGCCCCAGTTCCCGTCGGGCAGGAAATGCTCGTCCATCGCCCATTCGCGCGCGGCATCGCTGCGGACCGTTCGGCATTTTGTGAAATAGGGATGCCAGCCCAGACCGGCGGGCATGGTCGCATCGCCGTCATTGCGGATGGAAAGGACGAGTTCCAGCCCCCCTTGGGTCAATTGGAACCTTTGCACCGCCGTGAAGGGAAAGGGCCAGACGCCATCGCCCTGGTCGCTCAACCGAAGCTCGACCATATCCGGCCCCTGCTCGACAACCTGCCACGGCAGCTTGTGACCGTGGCCGTGAACGGTCGCGGCCTCATGCGGATGCAGAGGAAGCTGAACCTCGCGACCGTCCCATTTGAACCGTCCCTGAGAGATGCGGTTGTGAAACGGAAACAGGGGATAGGCGCCACCCTTGGGCCAGATCGTGGGATCGAATGTCTCGTCAGCCCCTTGCAGCGGGTGCAGGATGTCCCGCCCCGCGCGGCTGAGTTCGCGGACGCGGCCACCCCATTCGGGCCGGAGCACCATTCGCAGGTCCCCCCTGCTTAATGTGACATCTTCCACAATCCGCCCCCCGATCCCGAATTGCGCATCACCTTAAGACATTGAACCAGACTGTAAACTCGCTTGACGCGCCCAGACCAACCGGCAAGCCACAGGTTATCGCCCGGGGCTGGTCAAGCGGTTTTCGATCCAGCGCACGGCGAGGATCAGCGCCGTGTTGATCAGCAGATAGAAAATCCCGGCAATCGCGAAGATCTCGAAAATGGCGTATGTCTGGCTCATCAGTCGTTTGGCGTGGCCGGTGATCTCAAGCACGGTGATGGTCGAGGCAAGGCTGGTGCCCTTAATGACCAGCACCATCTCGTTGCCATAGGCGGGAAGGGCCTGGCGGATCGCCAGCGGAAACTCGATCCGGCGAAACCGCAGAATGCGTGACATGCCCGCGGCCTTGGCCGCCTCGATCAGGCCGGTCGGGATCGACATCAGCCCGCCACGCAGGATCTCGGACGTATAGGCGGCAGTGTTCAGCGCCAGCGCCATGATTGCACAATGCATGCCGCCGCCGACCACCCACCAAAGGACCGGGTTGTCGCGAACAAAATCGAACTGCCCCAGCCCGTAGTAAAACAGGAACAGCTGCACCAGAAGCGGCGTGCCGCGAAAGACGGCACTGTAATATTCGGCAAAGCCCGACAGGAGCCGGTTGCCAGAGACGCGCATGACCGCAAGCCCCAGTCCCAGACAAAAGCCGATAGCAAGCGAGATCGAAGCCAGCGTCAGGGTCGTCCCGACACCCTTGCCGATCGTCGTCACAGCGCGGTGAAGCAGGTCCCAATCCATCTCAGGCCCTTCCCTTCAGGACGAGCGCGCGTTCTGCACGCTTGAAGCCCACTTGGCTGACAAAGGTGATGGCAAGATAGACCGCACCAGCAACCAGGTAGAAGATAAAGGGACTGCGGGTCGAACCGGCGCCGACATAGGCCGTCCGCATCAGTTCCTGCAGACCCACGACCGAGATCAGCGCTGTATCCTTCATCGTCGCCTGCCAGACATTGTTCACGCCGGGCGCGGCGATACGCAGCATCTGCGGCAGGATGATGCGGCGGAAAATCCGCTCGCGAGGCATTCCCAGGGCCCGGGCGGCCTCAACATGTCCGGTCGGGATCGCCGCAAGCGCCCCTCGCACGACCTCGGTCGAATAGGAACCCGAGATTGCCCCGATGGCGATGATCCCGATCAGGAATGGATAGCCGGTTTCAGCAAGCCCGGCCCAGCCGAACGCGGTTCCGATCCGGGCGACGAACTCGACCGACGAAAAGAAAAGCAAGTAGATGATCAGAAGCTCGGGGACGCCCCGCACGACGGTCGTATAGATGTCGACCAGCCAGTTCAGCGGCACCACGCGCGCCCATTTGATCAGGCCGCAGGCAATACCCGTCACCAACCCCAGCAACATCGCACCGATGGCGACCAGGATCGTGATCCCGGCGCCGCGCAGGATCGCGCCGACCCAGCCGCCGTCCCAAAGCTGCATTAGCCCGAATTGCATTGATTTCGCCTGCCTGGATGGGTGGGTCGGGAAAGGCGGATTTCACCTTTCCCTTCGTCAGTGGTTCATTTGCATTTCTGCGAGATGTCCAGTTTGAACCACTTCTCCGAAGCAGTTTTCAGGGTCCCATCCTCGCCCAGATCGCAAAGCGCCTGATTGATCCGGGCTTTCAGGTCACCCTCGTCCTTGCGGATGCCGATGCCCAGCCCCTTTCCCAGTGTTGCGTCCGACGCGGAATCGATCACCACATCGACAAGCTGGAAGTCAGCGGCCTCGGGCTTGGCAAGGAAGTCGTTCTGCGCCGAGGTATCGGCGAAAGACGTGTCCAGACGGCCGCTCGACAGGTCGATCTGCATCTGATCGAGCGTGTCATAGGTCATCAACTGCGCGTCGGGCATGACCTTCTCGACATAGGCCGCATGGGTCGTGCCAGATTGCACGCCGACGCGCAGACCGCTCAGATCCTTCTTCAGCGTGTCGAAATCCTTGGCGGCCGCCAGGTCGGTGTCCTTCTTCGCCACGAACTGGTTGGGGAATTCCGCATAGCTGTTCGAGAAATCGATCTGCTTCTGGCGTTCATCCGTGATCGACATCCCAGAGATGATGATGTCGAACCGCTTGGCGTTCAGCGCCGGGATCAGACCGTCGAACGCCTGCACGACGAAGCGGCATTTCAGCTGCAGCTTTTCGCAGACCGCGTTGCCGACATCGGCGTCGAAGCCGGTCACGTTGCCATTGGCATCGGCCATCGAGAAGGGCGGATAGGCCCCTTCGGTCCCGATGACCAGTTCGCCTTCGGCGGCATGGGCAAGCGGGGAAAGTCCGCAGGCAAGAATGGCGGCAAGAGACAGGAGTTTCAGTTTCATACTTGGTTCCCTTGGTTGGATGACGTCACATTCTTTCTTGTGTGATCGTGCGATTGCCGCGCCCGGGGCCGGGCTAGTTGCATCTGGCGAGGAACTGGCTCAGCCGTTCGGAGCGCGGATTGGTAAATATCTGGTCGGGGGAGCCTTCCTCCTCGACCCGGCCCTGATGCAGGAACTTGACGTGATGCGAGACTTCACGCGCAAACTGCATCTCGTGGGTGACAAGGATCATGGTGTTCCCCTCTTCGGCAAGCTGGCGGATCACGCGCAGCACCTCGCCCACAAGCTCGGGATCAAGGGCCGAGGTCGGTTCGTCCAGCAAGATGACCTTGGGCCGCATCGCCAGCGTCCGCGCGATGGCCGCGCGCTGCTGCTGGCCGCCCGAAAGCTGGCCGGGAAAATGCGCGTGCTTGTCGGAAAGCCCGACTTTTTTCAGCAACTCATGCGCGTGCGCCCTAGCCTCGGCCTTGGATTCCTTGAGGACGTGGACAGGCGCCTCGATGATGTTGTCCAGGACGGACAAATGCGGCCACAGGTTGAAGTTCTGAAACACCATGCCGACCCGCGCGCGGATGCGTTCGACCTGCTTCTGATCGGCGGGGATCGAGACGCCGTTCTTGCCGGGCTTCATGCGGATCTCTTCGCCGTCGATCAGGATGCGGCCACTTTTCGGCTGTTCAAGCAGGTTGATGCAGCGCAGGAAAGTCGACTTGCCGGACCCGGACGAGCCGATCATCGACACCACCTCGCCCGGCTGTGCGACCAGATCCACGCCCTTCAGAACTTCAAGCGCGTCATAGCTTTTGTGAAGGTCGTGGATTTCGACCGCCGGGCGCCCGGATTGAGGGGTGGCAGCGACGGGACTGGCCGCCACGGCGCGTTTCGGGGCGCTGCCGCCCTTGGCGTCAAGATCGGCCAGCGCACGGTCGAAATAAGACAGGCTGACCGCCAGGACCTGTGTCTGCCATTCCGGGTCGGCGGGAATGAAGGCGTGGCGCAGCCGGTCCTTGATCTGCTGCCCCTGGGCAGAGGCGACATCGCCATGCAGATGCAGCCAGTTGTCGGAGCGAACGGCATCGTTCACTTCTTCCCCCGGCAGGGTGCCGCATTCGATCACCAGCGGCAGGACGCGCGCCTGCGGCATCCCCTTGCGCACGGCATCCGACACATAGCCCGTCGCGGTCGCCGCAATACCGGTATCCGTAGTCTTGCCCGCGCCCGTCAGCACGACGGACATGGCGGGACCGAACAGGGCCGTGCCCCAGTCAAGCCCGGCATGGTTGTCGACCGCGACGGACAGCAACGCCGGATAGCCATAGGGGCCCGCCCCGGTGTGCAGGTCAAAGACGACCGCGTCTTCGACATCGGACGCGAAATCCGACAGGATGCGGTTCAGCGTCGCATTCGACCAGACAGGCCCGCTCCCACCAAAGAAAAGCCCGTCGGGATGGGTATACTGTCCCGCCTCGACCGTCGGGGCAAGTCCGGCATATCCGCCCGCCTGCTGCCTTGCCAGCTCATAGGCCGCGCGCGCCCGCGCCCGATCAGGGCCGTCAAGGTCGGTGAAGGTCAGGGCCGGATGGATCGCCGCATAGCCCGGGTTCTCGGGCATAGGGCGCGACCAGTCGATGAAGTTCCGGTTCAGGTCGACATTGTCTTCGTTCACGCGACGAGACCAGGCCGTGCCCCAGGGGTTGACCAGATGGATCATCAGGACGGCCACATTCTCTGGCAGGTGCCACGGCGTGTGCCGGCGCATCCATGCAACCTGCGCGGCCGAGCCATAGGCCCCCTCGACTCCATGCGTTCCGGAATTGACGATCAGCAGTTTGGTAGCGTTACGTTTGCCGATCAGAGCCACGTCGGTCGCAAGGGCCTCGGCATGGGGGCCGGGCAAGGGGTGGCGATATTCGGCCAGCTCCGCACCGGCTGCCTTTGCGGCGTCCAGGAACTCGGCACGCATGGTCGGGTAATCAAGCGGCATGAAGGCCATGAAGTCGCTTCCCCTTGGTTGGGATTCGGAAAGACCCTGCAATTGATCCCGCGTTCCTACCGCCTGTTTTTTGACAGGTGCGGCATTCTGCGCCGGGTTGCAAGGTGGCCATGTCCTTACAGGTCCAGGACGACGCGTCCAGTAGGACGCGAGCAGCAGATCAGCACCTGGCCGGAGGGCGGTGGGTCCAGCGGATCCGAGAAATATTCAACCTCGCCTTCGGCGATACCACAGCGACAGGTGCTGCAGATCCCTTCTCGGCAGCTGAAGTCGGGGTCCAGCCCCGCCCCCTCGGCCAGTTCAAGGATCGATCCCACTGCATCGGTCCAGGGAAGGGTCACGCCCGAGCGGGCAAAGACCACCTCGGTCGCACCAGCAACCGCCGGGGGCGAAGCCTGCCGCACAAGTTGATCGGGCAGCGCTCGCGCGTCCGGGTCGGTGATGAACTCCAGCTTCGACAGCGAGTGCGGAGCACGGGTAGGCATTCGACGGTCGATTTGCGCCACCGGCGGGGGCGCATCGGCAAGCGCCGCAAGCGATCCTCCCTTGCCGAAAAATTCGTAGGCGATCCGCTGGGGGGCGATCCCCAGGCCGGTCAGCAGGCGCCACATCGCGACCATGAAGGGTGTCGGACCGCACAGATAGACGTCGTAGTCGTCAAGCGGCAGCAGCGATTGCAGAAGCGCGCGGTCGACCACACCCTCTGCGTCAAAGCGGCCCGTCGCGCGGTCCTTGTCGGTCGGCGCGCGATATACGTTCCGCACGGTGATCCGCCCGTCCGAGGCTTCGGCCACTCCACGGACTTCGTTGCCAAGCGCGTGGACATCGCCGTTTTCGACGGCATGAACGAACCAGGCACGGCGTGTGGTGTGCGCGAGCCGGTGCAGCATGGCAAGCAGCGGGGTCAGCCCGACGCCGCCCGCCAGCAGCAGGACCGGGCGTTCGCTGGCCTCATCAAGACAGAAGCTGCCGCGCGGAGCCGCGATCTCGATGAAGTCGCCTTCTTCGACCGAGTCATGAAGCCAAGCCGAACCCGAACCCATTGGCTCACGCTTGACGCTGATCCGGTGATGATCCTCCCCCTCGGCCAGCGCGGACAGGGAATAGGTGCGCAGCACCGGTCCCTCGGCAAGGGGGATGCGCAGCGTCAGATACTGCCCCGGACGCATGTCCCAAAGCGGGCCGCCATCCTCGGGTTCCAGATGGAACGAGGTGATGACGCTGCTTTCCGGCAGCTTCCGCGCCACCCGGAACCGGCGAAAGGCCCCGGCCATGGTCACGCCCGCATCTTTTCATCGACCATGCGCTCTTCGGCAATCATCGCCTCAAGCTGGCGGCGGAAGCGCAACTGGCCCGCGTCGATCGACAGGTCGATATGGGGCGAGGTCTTGGTGGTCATGCCCACCTGAACCTCGTTCAGCACTGCCCGATCCTCCTCGAACGCGTGGCGAACGTCCTCAGACATCATCCGCGACAGGTCCTCGTCATCGGGGCGGATGTTGCGCAGCTGGAACCAGTAATAGCGGGTCTCGGTCTCGGTCGTCGGGGTCATGAAGTTGTAGCTGTCCATGACGAAGGTCTTTTCGTCCAGCGTCCCATCAGGCCCGCCGGTACCCGCAGGTGTGAACACCGCCCGGATCAGCGCATGGCTGGGATAGCGCACCTCATAATGTTGAAGCCTGTCGCAGTTCCCGTCGAACTCGACAATCTTCTTGTAGAAGGGCGCGGGTTCGACATCCATCATCCAGCGGTGAACGATGACGCCGTTGTCGGTGCGCGTCACCTTCAGCGGCGCGTCCTTGGTGGCGGCCTGGGCAAAGCTGCCTTCATGGACCCAGGCGACGTGGGTCGGGTCCAGCAGGTTGTCGCACATCAACAGGTAGTTGCAGTGCAGTTCCATCGCGGCACCACGGTTGATGCCCCAGTCCGGACTGTCGAAGTTCGGAATGTCGATGATGTCGTCGGCATCGGCAATGGCGGCATTGCCCATCCAGATCCAGACAAGGCCATATTTCTCATGCACCGGATAGGGCCGGACCTTGGCCGCCGAGGGGATGCGCCCACCGCCCGGCGCCCAGACGCATTGACCGGCACAATCGAAGGTCAGACCGTGATAGCCACATTCGACATTGTCGCCCTTGATCCGTCCCTTGGAGAGAGGAAGCTTGCGATGCGGGCAGGCATCCTCAAGCGCGATCACTTCATCCTGGCTATTGCGAAAGACGCAGATCTTCTCTCCCAGAACGACGATCTGCTGCAGGTTGCGCGTGACCTCATGGCTCCAGGCCGCAACGTACCAGGCGTTCTTCAGAAACATGGCTGCATCCTTCGTAGCTGTGTTTCGCCAAGCTTATCGCCGGGCAGTCGCAGGATAAGCGCAGAAGGATTCGGCAATTGTTTAGTTTTCCTGCTGCATCTGGTCCCGCATCGGTTTTGTCATCTGCATCAGCCAGTTCAGGAACTGTCGCGCGACGGGCTGGTCCAGCGTGGTCTGGCCCCAGCAGACGAAATAGGGATCGGGCAGATACAGCCGATCCTGCGACAGTCGGACCAGGCGTCCGGATGTCAGGTCGTCGCGGGCAAAGGACCATTGCGCCAGCACCGCGCCCTGCCCCGCCGCTGCGGCCTCCAACCCCATCCCCGAGGCGGAATAGACCGCGACATGGCGCAGCGGCGCGGGATCGCTGGCAAGCTGCCTTTTGAACCAGTCGCGCCAATGCGGCTCGGTCGTGTATTGCGCGCCCCAATCGATCCCGACCAGCGGCAGGCGCGACAACCCTTCGGCGGTCCGCGCCTCGGGGTGGCGGGCCAGGAAATCTGGCGATGCGGCTGGAAAGCAGTAATCCGTGAACAGCACCCGGGAATGGGTATAGCGCCGCCCGGCCTCACCATAGGTCAGTCTGAAGGTGTGCTCCAGCATGTGCGAATCCGGCTCAAGATCCTGTGCGATCAAACGCAGGGTGGAATCCTGCGCCGCGGTCTGAAATGCCGGAAGCAGCGGATTCAACCAGCGCTGCAACAGGGTCGGCAGGCACGAGATCGTCAGTTCCTGCGCCAGACGGTGTTCGGCGATATAGTCCTGCGCCAGCGCAAAGCGCCCGAACCCCTGCGAGATCAGTTCATGATACCCGCGCGCGGCCGGGGTCAGGGCGGCGCGTCGGCCGTCCTTGACCAGCAGGACCATGTCCAGATGCTCTTCCAGCAGGCGCAGTTGTTGGCTGACCGCGCCCGGCGTCACGTTCAGTTCCTGCGCCGTCGCATGGACCGTGCCGAGGCGTCCGAACACCTCGAAGATCTGCATCGCGCGCAAAGGGGGAAGCTGCGCCATGTGAACCCCCGCTCGCTGGTCGTTAGTTTAGCTGACCTGTCGCACCCGCAAGGCGAACTGGTTTGCCCGCCCCGAAGGCCTGCGTATAGCATCGGCAAAGCCTTAGGCAACAAGCCACTGCGGCAGAATGTCGCGCCTTTACCAAGAGGGAACGGGAATGAAGCAGGTCGTCATCATCGGCGCGGGGATCATCGGGGGTGCGATCGCCTTTGAAATGGCGAAGGCGGGCTGGCTCGTCACCGTGGTCGACAAGGCGCCCGAGGCTGGCTACGGCTCGACCTCAAATTCCTCGGCAGTGATCCGGATCAACTATTCGGTGATGGAGACCTGCGCCATGGCGTTGGAGGGGTGGACCTATTGGCGCGACTGGGCCGGCTATGTCGACCTGCCTGCCGATCGACCGCTGGCAACCTATAGAGAGACCGGCTCGCTGGTCATCTATTCCGGCGACGGCGCGGGGATGGCCCGGATCACCGACATCATGGACCGGATCGGCGGCGTTTATGATCGCGTCACGCCCGAAGGGATCCGCGCCTATGTGCCGATGGCGGATCTGCAATCCTATGCCCCCGCGAAACGCCTCGACCATCCGGATTTCGGCGAACCAAACCCGGAACAGGTCGGCGGCGCGGTCTTTTTCCATCAGGCCGGGTATGTGAACGATCCGAAACTGGCGGCGCAAAACCTGCAATGGGCGGCAGAGGGCGCAGGCGCCAGCTTCCGTTTCCGCAGCAAGGTCGAGGGGATCGAGACCGCGGCGGGTCGCGTCTCGGGCGTCCGGCTTGCGGATGGGACCATCCTGCCTGCTGACGTGGTGGTGAATGCAGGCGGGCCGTGGTCAGCCGGCCTGAATCGCATGGCGGGCGTGACCGGCGACATGACCATCCGCAACCGCCCGAACCGCCAGGAGGTCGCTTATATCCCCGGGCCGGAGAACATGGATTATCGCCGCGACGGCATCGTGATCGCGGATCTGGATGCCGAGTTCTATGCCCGTCCCGATCCCGTTGGCATCTGCGTCGGCTCTACCGACCCGGCTTGCGACACGCATGAGTGGGTCGAAGACCCAGACGCGCTTGACACCCGCTTTACCGACCAGTGGACCGCCATCGTCATGCGCGGCGCCATGCGCCTGCCCGAGATGCGCATCCCCGGACAGGCCAGCGGGCTGGTCGCGCTTTACGACACATCCGATGACTGGCTGCCGATCTATGACAGGACGAGCATGCCGGGCTTTTACATGGCCTGCGGAACTTCCGGGAACCAGTTCAAGATGGCACCGGTGGTCGGCAAGCTGATGACCCATCTGATCACGGAAACCGAAGCGGGTCATGACCACGACGCGGCCCCCCTGTCCTTCCGCCTGGAGCGGACCGGAGGCCGCATCGATCTTGGGACCTACAGCCGCAAGCGCCGGGTCAATGCCCAGTCCAGCTTTTCGGTCATGGGCTAAGGGTCGTGCGCGCCTTCCTCAGATCGGGTAGCGCGCGATGACGACGCCAAGCACGTCAAGCTGCGCCACCGCAGCCAAGGCAACACGCATCGAGGCGCCGGTGGCAATGCCGTCATCGACCGGGATGATCCGCCTGCCCGCCAGCGGTATCGGCGGGCCATTCTGCAAGTATATTTTGCGCTGCCGGGCCATATCTGCCAGGAGGCGCCGGATGTCGGTCGCAAGATAGTCAGTGGGCAAATCCCGCGCGGTCAGTCCCCGGTTCATCAGCACCTGGGGATTTGCACCATCGACCAGCGCACCGATGGCAAACTCGGGATAGCCACAAACCCCGAGTTCGCCCCGGATGCATCCGCGCCGGGGAAGGTCTCCGAATCCCAGTGCGTCCCGTCGATCATTCCCGTCGACCGCGGAATGGTGCTAGATGCGACCAAAGCCCTGAACGGAGAACAGCATGAGTTTCGTGAGCATGAAGATCGCAGGCGACGCGCGCGGGGCCTCGGACGGCCGCGTGTTCCGGCGTCTGAACCCGGTCACCGGCGAGACCGCCAGCGAGGCTGCGGCTGCCAGCGCCGCCGATGCCATCGCCGCTGCGGAAGGGGCAGCTGCGGCCATGCCCGCCTGGGCCGCGCTTGGCCCCAACGCCCGTCGCGCCGCGCTTCTGAAGGCAGCCGACGCGCTTGCCGCCCGAGGAGATGCCTTCGTCGCGGCGATGGCATCTGAAACCGGTGCGACAGAACCCTGGGCCCGTTTCAACGTCATGATCGCCGCGTCGATGCTGCGAGAGGCGGCGGCGCTGACCACGCAAGTCGCGGGCGAGGTGATCCCCTCGGACAAGCCCGGTTGCCTTGCGATGGCGGTGCGAGAGCCTGCGGGCGTCTGCTTGGGCATCGCGCCATGGAACGCGCCCGTGATCCTGGGCGTCCGCGCGCTGGCGACGCCATTGGCCTGTGGCAATGCGGTCGTGTTCAAGGCCTCGGAAATCTGCCCGCGCACCCATGCGCTGATCGTCGAGGCCCTGGAAGAAGGCGACCTGCCCTCCGGACTGGTCAGCCTTGTGACAAATGCACCCGAAGATGCCGCCGAAATCGTCGGCGCGCTGATCGATCACCCGGCCGTTCGTCGGATCAACTTCACCGGCTCGACCAAGGTGGGCCGGATCATTGCCGAACGGGCCGCGCGTCAGTTGAAGCCGGTGCTTCTGGAGCTGGGCGGCAAGGCGCCCTTCGTGGTGCTGAAGGACGCCGATCTGGACGAAGCTGTGAAGGCCGCGATTTTCGGAGCGTTCTTCAACCAGGGCCAAATCTGCATGTCCACGGAGCGCATCATTCTTGCGCCCGAAATCGCGGATGACTTCGTGGCCCGTTTCGTCGCGCGCGCTGCCCAGCTGAAGGCGGGAGACCCCCGCGAAGGCCAGGCCCCGCTTGGCGCGGTCGTCGACGCGCATACCGTCGAAAAAGTTACCGCGCTGATCGAGGATGCGCGGACCAAGGGTGCGACCATCCACAGCGCCGGTGCTGCCCAGGGCGTACTGATGCCCGCGCAGGTCGTCGATATGGTGACAGCAGAGATGCGCATTGCCACCGAGGAAAGCTTCGGCCCGGTGGTCGCCATCTTCCGCGCCAGGGACGAGGAAGACGCCGTCGCGATCGCCAACCGCACGGAATACGGGCTGTCGGCCGCCGTCTTCACCCGCGACATCGCGCGCGGGCTGACGGTCGCTCGCCGGATCAGGTCAGGCATCTGCCATATCAACGGCCCAACGGTACATGACGAGGCACAAATGCCCTTCGGTGGAACTCGCGATTCTGGCTACGGCCGCTTTGGTGGCAAGGCCGGGATTGCCGAATTCACCGAGCTGCGCTGGATCACCGTCGAAACCCAGCCCGGCCACTACCCACTATAAGCGCTGCTGCTGCCCGCCTGTGCCGGAGGATCGATCCATGGCCCAAGCGCTTGAGCCGCCTTTCCCACGAATGAATGCGGGGCCCGGGTTTCGGGCCCCTGCGTTGCTTCGAGTAAGTCAGGCCGTGGCAGTCAGGCGCTCTTCCGTCTCGACCGGGGCCAGGCCGAAATGCTCTCGCAGCGTGCGGCCACGATATTCGGTCCGGAACAATCCCCGCTTCTGCAGGATCGGCACCACTTCCGAAGCGAAAAGTTCCAGCTGCTGATAGATGATCGGCGGCATCACGTTGAAGCCGTCGGCTGCCCGCGAGTCAAACCAATCCTGGATGACGTCTGCGACGCGTTCGGGTGTGCCCGCCACCGTCAGGTGGCCGCGCGCCCCGGCCAGTCGCTGCAGCAATTGGCGCAGGGTCAGCCCCTCGGCCAACGCGGTTCTGGCGTATCCCGTCGCACGGCTTTTCGACGCTTCAACCTGGTTTGGGTCGGGGAAGTCCCCTGCCCTTAGCGGACGATCCAAGGGAACGGCCGTGAAGTCATGCCCCCCGAAGCGCGCCGAAAGGCGGGTCAGGCCGATTTCGGGCGCGGTCAGTGCATCCAGTTCCTCGAACACCCGATCAGCCTCGGCCTGGGTCGAGCCGATGGCGGCGCTGAGGCCGGGAAGAATCGCGATGGCTTGCGGGGGACGTCCGCGTGCAGCGGCGCGCGCCTTGATGTCGGTATAGAAGGCCTGCGCCGTATCCTTGGCCATATGGGCGGTAAAGATGACCTCGGCCCATTCGGAGGCAAAGGCACGGCCATCATCCGACTGACCGGCCTGCACATAGACCGGTCGCGCTTGCGGGCTGCCCGGCACATTCAGGGGGCCGCGCGTGCGGTGAAACGGACCACGATGGTTGATCGGGTGGATCCGGCTATCGTCGGACCACACGCCACGGGCGCGGTCATCCAGCAGTGCTTCGGCTGGCCAACTGCGCCAAAGCCCGTCCACGGCCCGCATGAAATCCTCCGCCATGCGGTATCGCTCAGCATGGCCCGGCTCGGTGTCATAGCCGTAGTTCTGCCCCGCCTGCGGGGCCCAAGAAGTGACGATGTTCCACCCGGCACGACCGTTCGACAGATGGTCCAACGTCGCGAATTGTCGCGCCAGGGTATAGGGAAGGCTGTAGGTCGTCGACGCCGTTCCGATCAGCCCGATGCGTTCGGTTACGGCCGCCAATGCGGAAAGCAGGGTAATCGGCTCCAGCGTCCCCGAAGCGACAAGCCCGCCAGAGGCAGGCGCGACCAGCGCGTCCGCCAGGAATACGGCATCCAGCTTCGCGTCCTCGGCGATCCGGGCCGCCTTGGCGTAAAGGGCAAGATCTGTCAGCCTTTCGGGGGCAGATCCGGGATGACGCCAGGCGCTTTCATGATGCCCGCGCGGCATGAGGAACAGATTCAGGTGTAATTCTCGGGTCATGAAGTGGCCTCAGACAAGATTGGTTTCCACCCCAAGGCTGGCAAGCAGCCGCAGGCGCAGATGTTCGAATTCGGGATGGCTGGTTCGGCGCGGATGGGACAGCGGGACAGCGTGGTCCTCGGCGATGGCGCCATCTCGCAGGACCAGGATACGGTCGGCCAGGAGAAGCGCCTCATCCACGTCATGGGTCACGAGGATCACCGTCGGGCGGCGGCGCTCAACCAACCGGAACAGCAACGCGTGCATCTTGAGCCGGGTCAGGGCGTCCAGCGCACCGAAGGGTTCATCCGCAAGCAGCAGGTCCGGGCTGCGCAGCAGCGAGCGGGCCAGCGCCGCGCGCTGCTTTTGCCCACCGGACAGGGTGCCCGGCCAAACCCTGGCCTTGTCGCCGATACCGACCGCCTCAAGCATTGCCTGCGCCTCGGGCACGGCGCGATCGTGGCGCAGCCCCAATGTCAGGTTGTCGATGACGCTGAGCCAGGGCAGTAACCGCGAATCCTGGAACAGGACCGAAACGCTTTGGGGCACGCTGTAGGTACCTCCGTGATCAGCGTCATCATCCAGCCCAGCCAGCGCCCGCAGCAGGGTCGTCTTGCCCGAACCGGATTCGCCCAGAAGTGCCACGAATTGCCCACGCGGGATGTCCAGCGTCACCCCGCCGAGAACCTCGCGCCCCTTGAAGGAGCGACTGAGATCGCGCGTGAAGACCGCCCCCTTGAAATCGTGGATGCTCATGATCCGATGGACCTCCGCCAAGACAGCGCGCGGGCCTCGATGACGCGAACTACCGCATCGGAAAGCAGGCCCAGCACGGCATAGATGAAGATGCCGACCACAATGATGTCGGTCTGACCCCAGTCGCGTGCCCTATTCATCAGGTAGCCGATGCCGGTCTGGGTATTGATCAGTTCAAGAACCACAAGCGACGTCCAGCACAACGTCACCGCCAGCCGCAGGGACACAAAGAAGCCCGGCAAAGCGCCCGGCAGGGCAACCTTTCGGATGAACTCGGCCCGCGTCAGCCCCAGCGTACGTGCAAGCTCGACATGCCCCATGTCGATGCCGCGCAGGGCCGCGTGAGTATTGATGTAGACAGGCACCAGGACCGCCGTGAAGATCAGGAAGACCTTCATTACCTCGCCAATCCCCAGCCACAGGATCACAAGCGGAATCAGGGCCAGTGTCGGAATCGCGCGCTTGACCTGGACCAACCCGTCAAGCAGCGCCTCTCCGGTCCGGGTCAGCCCCGCCGCCAGCGCAAGGACAAGACCTGCGACGACGCCCAGGAACAGCCCGGCATAGGCGCGTCCCGCCGAAGCCGCCAGATGCGGCAGCAGACTGCCATCGGCAATCATCGAGATCCCGGTCGCAACCGCCGTCGATGGGGCCGCGAGCGTATAGGGGGATAGCAGGCCAAAGCGGGATGCAGCCTCCCACAGTACCACGACCAGAAGCGGGCCCAGAAGCCGCGTACCGCGAGGCAGCTTGCCAGGGGCAAGCATCGGCGGCCGCTGGGGTGCTGGACGATCCTTGCGGATCACCATGGCCTCGATGCGTTCGGATGACATGTCGTTCATGGTGCCCCCGGGGATCAGCGTGCAGCCTTGATGACCGGATCGAAATCGGCCGTGAACGATCCCTTGGCGTCGAATGTTTCGGGCAGTTCGCCCGCCTGCGCCAGAATGTCGATGAGACGCTGGTGGTGCGGGATCCCCTCGACCGAGGTCTGGAACTGCATCAGCGATTGCGACGCCAGGATTGCCGCGGTGTCCTCCGGCGCGATGCGCTGGAATCCGGTGTAATAATCCTTGCCCCACTCATCGCGATTTTCATTGCTCCATTCAGCGGCACGGATGGTCGCGCCGAGGAATTCGGCGATCGCCGCATGCTTGGCGGGATCCGCGAGCGCATCGGGACGGGCATAGATATACCAGGTGCCGGGCAGAAGCTCGCGCTCTCTCGGGTCGGCAATTGTGCTGGCCCCGATCTGCTGCACCAGACGCGTGACATGCGGTTCCTGGAGCACCGCCACATCGACTGACTGGGTGCGGATCGCGTCAGGCAGGTCGGCCACCCGCAACGGGACAAGCGTCACGTCTTTCAGCGTCAGACCGGCGCGGTTCAGCGCCTCGATCAGGAAGACCTGGCGCCCGGAACCTTCGATATAGCTGACGCGCTTGCCACGAAGCTGGGCCAGATCGTCGATCTTCAGCCCCGGGCGCGCCACAAGGTGATATTCGGATTTCTCGCGCTGGACGGTCGCGATGATGGGAAGCAGCGTTCCCGACGCCCTTGCCTGGATCGGCGGCGTGTCGCCTACGTAGGCGATATCAAGGGCCCCTGCCCGCATCGCTTCGAGGATCGCCGGACCACCTGCGAAATTCGGCAATTCAAGATCCGACGTGATCTTGTCATCTTCGCCACTGGCATCGAGCAGGTTGCGGATGAACTCGCTTTGGTCCGCAACGACCAGCTTGGTCCCAGCAGGCACCGCTTCGGCAAGCGCGCCACCGGCAAAGAACAATGTCGCTGCAAGTGTCGTAAGAAAAGTGGTTTGCGCTGGCATTTGTCCGTCCATATCGCTGTTTCGGAGAAGATAATTCTATCCGGACAGAGAAACTTCAATCTCGATAATTGTGATCGTGAATATTTGGAACAGCTCCTTCGCCGAAGGCAACGGAAAGAGATGATCGTTTTCTTGGGACGCTGCCTGGCAGCAGTCATTTTCCGAATCTCGCGCTTGGGGAGAGCTGGCAGCCACCAAACTCTGATCGAAGATGCCACGGTCCGGGGCTGGCACCCGCGCTTTCTTTTCGGCTAGGATCGTAGGGCTATGAAACTTTCAGGGTTCAGACGCGGTCCATGTCTTCATTCCACAGCACCTTCCCCGCAGCAGTGCACACGGCTACGGTCCGCTCATGAAACCGGTCGGCAGTTCCGGCCTTCATGCCGTTGTAGGTTTCATCCGCGCCACGATCATTGGAGGGCTGGTGTTCCTGCTGCCCTTCGGCATCATCCTGATGGTCGTCGAAAGGCTCTACGCAGCGGCAAAACCTTTGGGCCGCGGCATTCACGATACGATGTTCCCCGGATCACCATCACATATCTGGCCAGTCGTCTTCGCCGTACTGATCCTTTTGTCAGTGGCCTTCGTGTCCGGCATGTTCGCACGCAGCGCCCCGGGACGCAGGATGTTTCACTGGCTAGAAGGTGCATTTCTGACGCGACTGCCGCCCTATACCATCTTGCGGCAAATGATCGAAGACTTCTCAGAAAGCGGCCAAAGCCTGTCTGTGGGTGAGACAAACACCGTCGTGCTGGTCAGGTTCGACGACTACAGCTGCACCGCCTTCCTGATCGAACGACGGCCAAACCGTGAGGTCGTGGTATTCCTTCCCGGCGCGCCATCGGCAACATCCGGTAGCGTCGCCATCGTCAGCGCCGACCGGATCCAGGAAACCGACCTTACCCCGATAGAGGTCATGCGCAGCATGCGTCGGCTGGGTCTAGGTCTGAACATTCGCTAGCCCTCTGGCCCTTTGTTCCATTGTGTTCTCGCTTCCCGCCCGGCTGTCGGTTGGTTGGTGCATGTCAAGAAGCTGGTTGATTGGTCGATTTGCTTGGCCTTGGCAGGCCGGCGCTGATCAGGCCGAGGAGCTGAGCTGCGTATGATGGGTGCGCGATTGACGAACGGCATCTTGAGAAGATCAAGACCCCGCTCGCCAAAATCACATTTATCCGCATAATTAGCGACATATGCGGATCACTCTCGAGGATGGCCGAGTGTAGCTTCCCCGCGGGGAAGACTACTCAAGGCTCTCGAGCATAGTTCTCACCGCTGCCTCAAGCTTTCTCCGATCCACGGCTGAGAAATCGCGCGGCAGTCGAACCTCAAGCCTTCCATTTGCTGCGGTGCATTTCGCGCTACCTTGGGGCCGCTGGATCTGGAATGTCGTTCGCGCCTTGGCGGCCGGCGCGGGTGCCGATTTCGGCTCCGGTGGAGTTCCCTCTGCCAGCGCCCCCTGCCCCGCATAGCGCCGCAGAACGTCCAACTCGTCCGATACGCCGCGCGCGTCCCACCCATCCAGTTCAGCCCGGATCGCGGGAGCGGCCGCAGGAATTTCGTCAAGCTTTTGTGCAAGCGCCAGCCCAAGGGCGCGCGGTATCTGCGAAGCATGCAGAAGGCTGTCACCCAGCGCCTCCATCAACCGGATGAAGTTCCGGATATAGCTGCGCTTCTGATAACCGGCCGAGCGAAAAAGGATCGCAACGGCCTTCTCGGGGTCTCCTTCCGCGGTCTGCGGATCAGCGGCATAGCGGATCGCAAGCTGCGCCATCTCGGCAAAGGAGATGTCCTTGCGGACCATATTTTCGTCAACCATCCTGCGGTAAAGCTGTTCGAGCTCGTCACCTCGGGCTGCAATCCCGGCCGGGATCCGCCCCCAAGCCGCGACATCGCCCGTCTCGACCAGCAATGCGCGATAGGCCGACAGGCGGCGCCACCCTTGGATCAACTCATACCGCCCCCCCGCCGCAGGCTCGACGCGGATGGGGTTGGACAGGCCGATTTCGCGGATGGACTGGATCAGTTCCTTCAACTCCTCGTCTTCCCCTGGCGCGCGATCGCGCGTGAGTTTCAGGGCATCAATGGCGTCCAGATCGATGAGGTCGGTGATCAGTCCGGCGCGCTTCAGGCGGACATGTTCTTGCGCCAGGGCGTCATTTTCTGCCCGAATCTCCGCTTCAACACGCGAGCGCTCGCGACTTGACTCTGCGGTTTCGGCGATCGCGGTTGCCATCGGACCCCGGCGGACATCTTTCTCCTCCGCCTCGACCTTCCCTGCGGGGAAGCTCTCGACGGCTTCATCCGGCATGTCGATGTCAAACATGCGACGCTTCCGGCTCATGCCTGATCCTCCAGATTGGCCCACGCAGCGATGGTGTGGTTGCGGAATTCCTCATAGGCTTGATCAAAGGTCGCCCTCGCCCGGCGCCAGGTGCCACGCGTCATCTCGCGGTAGTCGATTTCATAGATCGACGAAAGGAAGCGCCCCGACTGCTCGACGGCGCGGGTCAGTTCGATCGGATGCTCGGCCATGCGTCCGGCAAAGACCTGCTTGAAGGCCACCATCATGGCCTGATGCAACTCGTTCGAGGGCTCAAAGCGCGTCATCAGAAAACGAATATCAAGAAAGGCCTTCGGCAGACGGATCTTCCCCGTGGGGAAGTTCTCGAACCCGTGCGACAGATCCTCAAGTGCCTCTGAAAGCTGCCCGATAAAACTGGTCGTCGAATCGTATTCCCAATAGCCCGGCCCCGACGGGATATAAAGCATGTCCGCAGCAAAGACGGCGTTCATTGACTGGTAGCCGATTGCTGGAGGGCAATCGAACAGAATAAGGTCATAGGCATCGTCCGCCAGAGCGTCCAGAAAGCGTGACACCGCACCAAAGAAGGTCCATTCCGGGTTCAGGTGTCGGTATTGCGCGCTCGCAAATTCGACGAAGGCAGCGTTGGCGCAACTGGGCACGATATCGATGGTCGGCCAAGCGGTCGACTTGATGAAGTCTGCTGGCCGCAGGGTCCCAAGTCCCATGTCCCGGATCGACGCCGGCAGCTTTCGGCGGGGCAGGGCGGTGCCAGTCTCCGCACCCGCAGCGGCAGCATTCATACGATCCGTCTCGCGCTCAAGATCACGAGCCATGATTCCCCAGACGGTGTGATCCTCACCGACGTCGGTAAGTCCCATCGAATGGGACAGCGTCGCCTGGGGATCAAAGTCGACGACCAATACGCGATACCCGTCCAGCGCAGCGGCATGAGCAAAATGCAAAGCCACGGTTGATTTCCCGGCGCCGCCCTTGAAGTTCGCGATCGCCGCGCGGAAAGCGCGCTTCCCCTCGGGCCTGGGCGGCATCAGCGTCTTGCGATTGATCTTGATACGCCGACGCAGTTCATTCACCTCCTCAAGCGAGAACCAGCGCTGACGTCCATCCTCTTCAACTTCCCCAAGGGGAAGGTTCGGATCTGCCGCCAGTTTGCCCCGGAACGTCGACTGGTTGATGCGGAAGATCAGTTCCGACACCTCCCAGCTGGAGAAGCGGCGCAGGGTTTTTTCATTCGACGGGCTGAATGTCTGCCGCCGGATCCACCCTTGCATCTTAAGAGACTGGGCCTGCAGCTTGGCGAGGTCATCGTGCGTATACATGTCTTGCCTGTGTATCTGGACGTAGATTTTCTTGTTCTTCCTATTTACGTCGAATTTGCATTCCATGCAAAAGGCGTTTTCAATGAATCCGTACTTTGCTCATTTTGCAGAATATCCGGGGACTTCCAGCGAATCGGCGCTAAACACCGGGATGCTCGAGACAAAGGAAAGTGGGGGACGCCTACTCGTGGCTGATGTGCAAAATGGGGGACAAAGTCACCCAAATACGGGCCACTTAGTCTGTCCCCCTATACCATTGATACCGATTTCTTTCTTGTTCTGCTGAAGAAAAGCAGCGATCTGGGCGACGTGCTTGACAGAATCGTCAAACAGGACGCAAATACACCCAAGGTGGCGAAAAGCGTTTGATTCCCCATCGAAGACCTGAGAGCAGAGCAGGCAAAGAAAACACAGCATCCGGAAAACCGGAGCAGGGGCAGCACATGCAGGTGATCCGTGCCGTTGGCCGAGAGGCGGCGGCAAAGAAATATGATTTGCTTTCCGCGATGATGGCGCACGCCCTCGCGGGGGACAAGCACCGGCAACGGCTTGTCCTGCGGCTGATGGTGTTGATCACGGCCAGATATAACTGGCAACGGGACGAGCTGACCGTGGGGCAAAGAGAAGTGGCCCGCCTGTGGTGTGTCGACGAACGAACCGTCAAGCGAGATATGGCCCGCTTTCGAACGCTGGGCTGGGTCGAGGTGAAGCAACAAGGCGCGCGGGGCCGGGTCTCGGTGCTTGGGCTAAACCTGGACCGCATCCTTTTGGACACCAAACAGGAGTGGCAGAATATCGGTCCAGACTTCGTTGAACGTCTTGCCGGTCAGGACGCGACGGTATCCGATAATGTCGTTCCGTTGCATCGACCTGCACCGGTCCCACCGGCAGGGCAGGGGGTCTGGGCCGAAGCGTCGCAGCGCCTGCTGGCAGAAGACAGGGTGCTGTATGAAAGCTGGTTTTCGTCGATGACCGATGCAGGGATCGATAGCGGGTGTCTTACCCTTGTCGCCCCGACGCGTTTTCACGCCAACTATGTTCAGACTCATCTGTCCGAGAGGCTGCGGACGGCTGTGCGACGCTGCGACGGGACGATCCTTCGTGTCCGGGTCATTTCACCCTGACAGCTTTGTCGCGACGCTGCGAGTTGTGGTGTTCGCGGGAAGCAGGTGTGCCTCCCGCGAAAGGTTCTCAGAAGCGCAGGCGAGGCAGTGAAAGCGCAGCGGCTGACCAGGCCAGGATCGAACACAGGGCAATGGCCGGAACCATGGTTTCGGCGGTGTTGTTGAGGAAAGGGCTGGTCACCGCGATCATCAACCCACCTGTCAGCATCTGAAAGGTCCCGCCGAGGGAGGATGCGAGCCCGGCGATATCGGGATGAGGATCCAACGACATGACCATGGCGGTCGGCATCACCAGGCCAAGGCAGGCGTTGCCCAGAAACAGGCCCGCGATGACAATGGGCAGGGCCGAGAAGCCCGACCACACCACAAGCGATAGCGCGACCATGATCCCGCAGAAGCCCGTGATGGCAAGAGAGATCACCCGCTCCATCCCGAACTTCTCCGCAAGGCGGGCCGCCAACTGTGATGCCGAGAAAAAGCCTATCGCATTGATGGCGAAGGCGACCGAGAAGCCGGTAGGACTTAGTCCGTATTGTCGGGTATAGACAAAACTAGCCGAGGCCAGGAAGACGAAGAAGCTGGCCATGCCAAAGCCGCCGATCATCGTCAGACCCATGAAGCGCCGGTCCGACAGAAGCCGTTTCGCACCGCTGGCAATGGCGGCGAACCGGACCGGTTGGCGCCGCGCTACGGGCAGGGTCTCGGGCAAGACCATCACGATCAGCGTCAGGCTGATCAGTGCGGCAAAGGCGAGGATCGCGAAGATCTCGCGCCAACTGCCCCAGGCCATGACGATCGAACCTGTCAGTGGCGCCAGCATGGGTGAGACTGAGATCACGATCATGATCGTTGCCATGACGCGCGCCGCCTGTGGACCGGTTGCCACGTCGCGGATTACCGCACGCGGCACCGCCATCAATGCGGCAGCGCCAAGGCCCTGCAGCGCCCGAGCAGCGACCAGCCAGTTAATCGTGGGTGCAAGGCTTGCCGCAATGGCGGCGACCAGAAAGATGGAGACCCCGATCATCAGGGGACGTCTGCGCCCCAAGGCGTCGGCCATGGGGCCATAGATCATCTGCGCAAAGCCGAAGACGATGAAATACGCGGTCAGGGTCAAGGCCGCCCCGGCCTCGGTCGTGCCAAGGTCAGTGGCGACCTGGGGCAGGGCGGGAAGATACATGTCGATCGCAAATGGACCGACGGCGGAAAGCAGGCCCAGAACAAGGGCCATGCGGAACATGGGGTCACGCATCGGACTGCCTGTATGAGAAAGGTATAAGGAAAAGCGGCGCAGAATCGCGCCATGGGTATTCACCGCCGCCGCGTCGCATGTCTCACGCTACGCGTCGATTTTCAAGTCCTGAAACTAGAGGCGGTCGTGAAACGGGAAAAGGGACGCCAGTGGCGTCCCTTTGTGGCTTTCCATAGGAAGCGCGTCAGTTTCCGGCGGTGGCAGGCTTTTCGGCCGAGACTTCCGAGACGGGCTCGCCGGCATCGGGGCGAGCGCGGTCAAATTGCGCGGGGTGGACCTGGCCGAGCCAGGTCTCTGTCAGCGGTGCGCCATCCCGCTGCAGATAAGCCCGGATATCGGCCGTCTCGACACCCTCGGCGGCGATGTCGTAGATCAGGCGCCATCTCCCGGTCCCAACCACGGGCAGGGCATAGGCCTGCACGATCTCGACGCCGTCGGGTACGCTGACCACTGGCTCGACCCCATCGTCTTGACCCAGCTTGTCCAGGCCACCACCCTCGAAATCAATCGCAACCTTCAGGTGGCCACGCGGACGCGGCAGCCCGGGAACCCCTCCGGCCCCGATCCTGGTCGCAACGGTCCGCGCAAGCGGCTGCGACACGGGCGCGTCGCCCATCCAGGTCAGGGTATAATCGAAATCAAGTTCCTGACCGGCCTGCGGCTTCTGCTCCGGATTCCAGAAGGTGACGATATTGTCATAGATTTCGTCATCCGTGGGGATTTCGACAAGCTGGACCTGACCCTTGCCCCAGTCGCCCTTCGGAGCAATCCAGACCGAAGCGCGCTTGTTGTAGAACACGCCGTCGTCTTCGTAGTTTTCGAAGCTGCGATCTCGTTGCAACAGTCCGAAGCCCTTGGGATTCTCGGTCATATAGCTTGAGGTCACCACCCGCGGTGGGTTCATCAGGGGGCGCCAGATCACCTCGCCGTTGCCCATGATCATTTTCAGACCATCGGCGTCATGAACTTCGGGGCGCCAGTCAAAGCCCAGGACGCGGTTCGTTTCTGAGTACCAGTACATCGAGGTCAGCGGACCGATCCCCAGTCGCTCGACCGAATTGCGGAAGAACAGGCGCGAGGAGATCTCCATCGTCTGGCCTTCGCCCTCGGCACCCTTGCTGATATCCATGCGATAGGCACCGGCGACCGAGGGGCTGTCCAGCAGCGCGTATATGGTAACGTCCGCACCACCGTCCTTGGGCTTTTCAATGTAGAATTCGGTAAATATCGGAAACTCTTCTGGCTCGCTCATGCCAGAGTTTATTGCCAGTCCGCGCGCGGACATTCCGTATTGACCCTCGGGCCCTGCGGTCCTGAAATAAGACGCACCAAGGAAACTGATCCAGTCAGTTTTAAGGTCTGCATTCATGAGACGGAATCCGGCGAATCCGGTTCCTCGGGTCAATTGCCTCGCAGGGCTGTCCGACGGCATGTCGAAGAAACGCGGATCATACTGGATCTCTCGGGACTTTCCATTTTCCACGATACTCATTTTGACCGGGTTTCGGAAATAAGTTCCCAAGTGAAAGAATTGAACCGGGACATCGCCAACCTTGACGGTCGTCTCGGGTCGAAAACTGATCCGCCAGTGCGCATCATAATCGATCTTGTCCAATACCTCCGGCTGCTCGACCTTGGGCGCGACATAAGGCTCTGCGGCGATCTTGCGGGCCCTGTCGGTCAGTTCCTCGAAGCTGAACTGCCGGGACTCGCCCAGGCTTGGCTGGAAGGATGAAGCCGCATCCTGGGCGAAGGCGGCACCTGTCGACGGCAGCAGCAGCGGCTGGCTCAGCGCGAGGGCCAAGGCGGCTGCGCAAAGGGCGGCGGGTCTGCGAAGGTGCAAGATCTGAACTCCGTTTCATGATCTGGGGCGCCGCGAAGGGCGCGTTTATGATGCCACATCGCTATGTTAGTCGGCCCCGTTCTGGCAAGAGGCTTCCGGGAAAGCGCCCCAAAGGCGCAAGGTCCCGCCGGCTTCGCCAAGGCAGGTCTGCCGGACTCCGCCGGCGCGATGGGATAATGTCATTTTTCGCATCCCCAATTTAGACATATCAACGGTTAACGGCACCTGTCCAAAACGACATGTCAGCAAGGATTGGCAGGGTTGGGGTTCGCGGATAAAAAGGATGACAAGCCCGGCAACTGTGTATCTTGCCCGGTGAGGTGGTCGAATGTGTTTGGTTTCAGAGTTTATGGTTAGCTCGACGATCTCGAACTTATTCTCCATCGACTAATTCGGTGCGCTCCCGTCGGAAGCGTGTCTGTTACTCTTGGTTTGGTGGAAGTTAACTATGGCGATTTACACGTTTAATGCTCTGCCCACCTGGGCATTTACCGATGCCGAAGGTTCCTATCATCCGTTCAATGACGGCTATATTCCGCCCGATGGCTCAAGCTGGGCTTTCGCGCAGGGGACCTTCACCTATAGCCGCGCGGATATGACGGCGATCACGATCAATGATACCGATGCCCAAGATACGCTGCTGAACGATTACACTGGCGGCGAAAATACCCAGCAATTGGTCGATCAGGTCAGCGATTTCCCCCCGGGGACTGTCGTGGAAAGCGAATTCCAGATCACCCTGACCGCAGAGGTTGATGGCGAAGTCAGGGAATATCGGCTGGTCGCCCTCAGCGCGAATGGCGTGGTGGTTGGCTATACCTTTGCCGGGGAATGGCCGCCCGAAGACACGCCGCTGACCTCTGTCTGGCAAGGGGTGGAAGACTCGGACAACCAGACCTTCGATCCGTCGCAAAGCCAGGTCTGCTTCACGCGGGGTGTTCAGATCGCTACGCCGAATGGTCAAATCGCGATCGAGGATCTGAAGGTCGGCGACCTGGTCCTGAGCCGCGACAATGGCCCGCAGCCCATTCGCTGGATCGGCTCTTCCAAGCTTTCGGCGCTGCGGCTTCTGGCGAACCCCAAGCTGCGCCCGATCCGCATTCGCGCCGGCGCATTGGGGCAGGGTCTGCCGGTTCAGGATCTGCTGGTCTCGCCACAGCATCGTGTGCTGGTCCGCTCGAAAGTGGCCATGCGGATGTTTGGGGCGATGGAGGTGCTTGCTGCGGCGAAGCAACTCTTGCAGCTTGACGGCATCGACATCGCGACGGACATGGCCGAGGTCGAATACTTCCACATGCTCTTCGATCAGCACGAGATTGTCACTTCGAACGGTGCTGAAACCGAGTCGCTTTATCCCGGCCCGCAGGCGCTGAAATCTGTCGGTCCTGCCGCCGTGCAAGAGATCTATCAGCTGTTCCCTGAGCTTCGGAATCTGGATCACGTTCCCTCGGCGGCGCGTCAGTTGCTGTCCGGGCGCGAGGCGCGCAAGCTGGCCGTTCGCCTGGCCCAGAACCACCGCCCCGTGGTGGCGCCGCAATAAAACGATCCAAGACCTGCTCTGCGCGCGCCCCGCTTGAACACGGGGCGCGCGTTTTCATATCCAGCGGCTGCTTCGCCGCAGCGACAGAAGGCGCAGATCCGTCCCGCTGACCCGCGGAATGGACGTCTTCGCACCGGCCGCCAAGCCGGTGTGCCCAACTGCAACTTCGCAGAACCGTCACCGTATTCTCAACCCAACGCCACATTCGGGGCGCAAAGGCCTTGCGACTTCTGGGGAAATTTGCCCCGGACCAATGCAAGAGGGAAGAATGCACATCAACCGTCGCCACACCCTGGGCCTGTTCGGTGCCGCCGCTGGCTCGCTTATCCTGCCGCGCCGTCTGATGGCGCAGGGCCAGCGCCGCGAGATCACGATCGCGGTGCAGAAGATCACCAACAACAACACGCTCGATATCTGGAACGAACAGTCGAACGTGGGCGAACGCGTCTTCTTCCCGAACCTGTGGGAAGGGTTGATCCTGCGCGACTGGATGGGCAATCAGGGTCCCGTTCCCGGACTCGCAACCGAATGGCGGCGCCTGGACGATAAGACGATCGAACTGAAGCTGCGCCAGGGTGTCCGCTTTCACAACGGCGACGAGTTGACGGCCGAAGACGTGGTCTTCTCGTTCTCGGACGAACGGCTGTTTGCCGGAACCGAGCCGGCTGGTGGCAAGACGCTGTATGAAGAAAGCTTCAAGCCGCAAAGCGCCAAGGAACTGCCTGCCAACATTCCCGGCATCGCCCGCCGCCTGTGGCCGGCGCTGCGCGGCGTCGAAGCGGTCGACAAATATACGGTCCGTTTCCACAATGCGACGCCCGACGTGACGCTTGAGGGTCGGCTCTATGCCTTTGGCTCGCAGATCGCGAACAAGCGGGCCTGGGACGAGGCCGCAAGCTATGCCGCTTGGGCCGCAAAGCCCGTGACCACCGGCCCCTATATGGTCGAGGACTATCGTCCCGACGTTTCGCTGACATTGGTGGCCTTTGACGATTACTGGGGTGGCCGTCCCCCGCTGGCGCGCATCCGCTTCGTCGAAGTACCCGAGGTCGCGAGCCGCGTTAACGGTCTTCTGTCCGGCGAATATGACTTTGCCTGTGACCTTCCGCCGGACCAGATCGCGACCGTTCAGGCGGCTCCGGGGCTGCAGGTTCAGTCGTCGACCATCTGGAACCACCGTGTCACCGTCTTCAACAAGCAGAACGAAATCCTGGCCGATCCCCTGGTCCGCCGCGCGTTTACCCACTCGATCGACCGCAAGGCCATTGTTGATGCGCTGTGGGGTGGGCAGACCGAAATCCCCGCCGGAATGCAGTTTGACAGCTTCAAGACCTCGGACATGTTCGTCGAAGGATGGACAGTGCCGGAGTACAACCCTGAACTGGCACGCGATCTGCTCAAGCAGGCGGGCTACAAGGGTGATCCGATCCCGTATCGGCTGTTGAACAATTACTATACCAACCAGACCCCCACGGCTCAGATCCTGGTCGAGATGTGGAAACAGGTTGGGCTCAACGTCGAGATCCAGATGAAAGAGAACTGGGCCCAGATCCATGATCCCGAGGGGGTCAAGGGCGTTCGCGACTGGTCGGCCTCGAACAACATCAACGACCCGATCACCCCCTTGGTGGTGCAGTTCGGCCCGAACGGCGAGGCGCAGCAGAAGCGCGACTTCTGGAATGATGAGGTCAATCAGCTTTCGATTGTCATGGAAACTTCGACCAGCCATGCCGACCGGAAGAAGGCGATCGCCCGGCTGCTGGAAATCTGCGAGCGCGAGGATCCGGCCTATACCGTCCTGCACCAGAACGCGGTCTTCACCGGGATGAAGGCCGACCTGAACTGGAAGGCTGCGCCGGCCTTCGCGATGGATTTCCGCTCTTCAAACTGGAACGCGTGATCACGACGGGGCAGGGCGGCGACGCGTCGTCCTGCCCCCAACTTTCGACCCAGCAAGACAGGAGGGCGGCGCATGACGTTCGTCTCCATCCGGGACCTGAAGGTGGCCTTCGATGGCGTGCCGGTCCTGCACGGAATCGATTTCGACATTGACAGGGGCGAGGCCATCGGGCTGGTCGGCGAAAGCGGCTGCGGCAAGTCCGTCACCTGGCTTGCCGCGCTTGGCCTGCTGCCCGGCAAGGCAAGGATTCAGGGTTCGGTCCGGCTTGAGGGGCAGGAGCTGGTCGGCGCATCGCGGTCGTCATTGGAGCGCGTTCGGGGTGCCCGTATCGCGATGATCTTCCAGGATCCCTCATCCTCGCTGAACCCCGTCCAGCGCGTCGGGCGACAAATCGGCGAAAGCCTGCGCCTGCATCGTGGCCTGCGCGGTTCCGCGGCACGGTCCGAGACCCTGCGCCTGATGGACATGGTCGGTATTCCCGCTGCGAAAAGCCGGATCGATCTTTATCCACACGAGTTTTCTGGCGGCCAGTGCCAGCGCATCATGATTGCGATGGCGCTGGCGGGCCAGCCGGATCTGCTGATCGCCGATGAACCGACGACCGCACTGGATGCCACCATCCAGGCGCAGATCCTTGAACTTCTGTCCGAATTGCGGCGTCAGACCGGCATGGCGCTGGTCTTTATCAGTCATGATCTGGGCGCCGTTTCTGCGGTCTGCGACCGTGCTGCGGTGATGTATGCCGGCCGGATTGTCGAGGCGAATGACATCCACAGCCTGTTTGCCACCCCATCGCATCCCTATACTCAGGGCTTGTTCCGGGCGATCCCCGATCTGGATGCGGGGACATCACGCCTGCGCCCTATCGAAGGCACGGTTCCCGACCCGCGCGCCCTGCCACCGGGATGCGCCTTCGCCCCGCGCTGCGGCGCGGTTTCACCGATTTGCGCGAACTACTCGCCGGAGTTGAAGGAGCAAAGATCAGGCGGTCATGTCGCCTGCTTCCACCCCGTCCATGCGGCAAGGGGGGTTGCCCCAGCGTTTCAGGGTGTTCCGGCATGAGCGCGCTGCTGCAGGCGCGGGGGTTGGTTCAGTGCTATGTCACCGCGAAGCCTCTGTTTGGCATGGCGACCGAGGTCCGGGCCGTCGACGGTATCGATCTGACCCTGCGCGAGGGTGAAATCCTGGGCATCGTCGGGGAAAGCGGTTCGGGCAAGTCGACCCTGGGACGGATGCTGCTGGGGCTGGAAACGCCCCATCAGGGCGATGTGCATTATCGCGGACAGCCGATGCCCGTGCCGGGTTCCCCCGAGTGGCGCCGCCTTCGTGCCGAAATGCAGCTTATCTTTCAGGATCCACTGGCAGCGCTGGACAGGCGCATGACCATCATTCGCCAGATTGCCGAGCCGTTGGAGATCCACGGCCTGGCCAAGGGTGAGCAAGCCAAGGCGCGCGCCGCCGAACTGATGCTCCGGGTCGGTCTGCGCAGCGATCAGGGGGATCGCTACCCGCATGAGCTGTCTGGTGGGCAGCGACAGCGCGTGGTCATCGCCCGCGCATTGGCCACAGGCCCACGCTTCCTGGTCTGTGATGAGCCGGTCTCGGCGCTCGATGTCTCGATTCAGGCGCAGGTGGTGAATCTGCTGCGGGATTTACAGCAACACGAGCGGATGGGAATGGTCTTCATCAGTCATGACCTGAAGGTCGTCCGCAATATCTGCGACCGGGTTGCGGTGATGTATCTGGGCCGCGTGGTCGAGGAAGCGCCTGCGGACCGCATCTTCACCGATCCGCGCCATCCTTATACGCGGGCGCTGGTATCTTCGATTCCGAAGCCGGGACAAGGTCTCGACAGGCGGATCATCCTGACTGGCGAGCCGCCCAACCCCGCGCAGCGACCGGCGGGCTGCGCCTTCCATCCGCGCTGCGCTTTGGCCGACGCGCGCTGCGCCGCAATCCAGCCGCAGCTGCAAATCCACGACGGACGGCTTGCCGCCTGCCTGAAGCTGGGCCCAGCCCGGCAATCCGCCGCCTGAGGTCCCCATGATACGCTTCATCCTTGCAAAGCTTTCCCGCGCGGTGCTGACCATCCTGCTGGTGATGACCTTTGCCTTCATCGTGTTGCGCATGTCGGGTGATCCCGCGCAGATCCTGCTGGGGCCGGACGCTCCTCAGGACGCGGTTGATGCCTTCCGCGCGCGCTGGGGGCTGAACGATCCGCTTTGGCAGCAATATCTGGCCTATCTGAAGCAGATCCTCAGCTTGGATTTCGGTATCTCGATGCGGGACCAGTCACCGGCCATCGATCTTGTTCTTGCACGGATCCCGGCCACCCTGGCCCTGACCGTGCCCGCGCTGATCCTGAAACTGGCGATCGGCATTCCCGCCGGCGTCTATGCCGCGCTGCATCGCCAATCGATTGCGGATCGGGGGGTCATCATGATGTCGATCTTCGGCTTCACCATCCCCTCGTTTGTCCTGGGACTGGTGCTGGTGCTGATCTTCGCGGTCAAGCTGGACTGGCTGCCCTCGGGCGGGCAGGACAGCTGGCGTCACGCGATCCTGCCCATCGCGACGCTTTCCATCGGCGGCATCGGCATCCTCGCGCGGTTTTCGCGCTCGGCAATGATTGAGGTTCTGGGCCAGCCCTATATCCGCACCGCGATGGCCAAAGGTCTGCCCTGGCGCGAGGTGGTCTGGCGCCACGCCCTTCCGAATGCAGCCGTTCCCATCGTCACGCTGGTCGGTTTCATGGTCGGCGCGCTAATTGCCGGCGCGGTCGTGGTCGAAAGCATCTTTTCATGGCCGGGCGTCGGCAGGCTGATCGTCGTCTCGGTCGCGAACCGCGATCTTGCCGTGGTGCAATGCCTGCTTCTGGTAATCGCAGCATCGATGGTGGTCGCGAACCTGCTGGTCGATTTCGCCTATGGCCTGCTGGATCCCCGCCTGCGCGCCAAGGCCGCTGCGCATTGAGGACTGAATGATGACGACTGCAACCGTTCTTCCCGCCCCCCGGCTGGTGACCCGCCTGCGCATCAAGGCCCCCGTGCTGGTCGTGCTTTCGGCGACCTGGCTTGCGCTGATGGTCCTGACGGCGGTCTTTGCCGACCAGCTTCGTCCCTATGACATCACGCGCATGGATTTGACGGCGCGCCTGGCCCCAATGGGCACGCCGGGACACTGGCTGGGCACGGACGAACTTGGGCGTGACCTGCTGTCGCGCCTGATACAATCCATCCGTGTCTCGCTGATCATTGCATTCGGTGCGACGGTCCTCTCTGCGCTTTTCGGCACGACGCTGGGATTTCTTGCGGCCCAGTTTCGGGGCTGGGTCGAGAATCTCGTCATGGCCTTGGCCGATTTTCAGGCTGCGCTGCCTTTCATGATCATGTCGCTGGCGGTGCTGGCATTCTTCGGATCGTCGATGGTCCTGCTTGTCTGCCTGATGGGATTTTACGGCTGGGAGCGTTATGCCCGCATTGCCCGCGGTCTTGCCATCTCGGCCTCGGCACAGGGATATGCAGCGGCGGTGGTGCAGCTTGGGGCGACCCCACGGCGGGTCTATCTTCGGCACATACTTCCGAACGTGGCCTCGACCCTGATCGTCTCGATGACGCTGACCTTCCCCGAGATCATCCTGATGGAATCCGGTCTCAGCTTTCTGGGACTTGGGGTGCAGCCACCACAGACCTCACTGGGCAACATGGTCGGTTTCGGGCGCGAGTATCTGACCCGCGCGCCCTGGATCATGCTGGCGCCGTCGTTCGTCATCGTTGTCACCACGCTCAGCGTGTCGCTGCTGGGCGACTGGCTGCGCGACCGACTGGACCCCACAACCCGTTAAGGAAATCTTCAACATGTCCAAGATCATGGCGCATCGCGGCGCCCGCAACCTTTGGGCCGAAAACTCGGCGCATGGCTTTCGCCAGACGGTGGCGCATGGCTTCGACGCGATCGAGTTCGACGTGCACCTGACCGATGCCGATGAATTGGTAGTCATTCATGACGCCACGCTTGACCGCACGACCGATGGCACGGGCCCGGTCCGGCACCTGACGCCCGAGTCGCGCAAGACCCTGCGCTTGCGCGGCCCGGACGGCGCGTTGATTGCCGAAGGCGTGCCCAGCCTTGCCGAGGTGCTGGACATCCTCGCGCCACATCCGGTCGATCTGTATGTCGAGCTGAAATCGGACGAGACGGGTCGGCCATATCCCGGCATGGTCGCGAAGATTGCCGATATCCTGCGCGCACGGGGCTTGCAAAGCCGTTCGGTCCTGCACAGCTTCGACATTGCCGTGGTGCGTGAAATCCGCGAAATGGCCCCCGAATTCGGCTGTCTGATCTCGGTCAATCGCGAATGGGCCGAGAGGCAGGGTGGCATCGGTGCCTTTCTTTCCGACGTCGAGGGGCTGGTGGATGTCGTCGGCATCCATCATGAACTCTACGAAGCCGAGTTTGAGCTGATCGAGCGTTTGCGCCCGATCGGGGCAACCTCGGTCTGGACGGTCAATGACTCCGACCTGATCCGGCGCTGGATTGCGCGGGGTCCGGGTTTTGTCGTGTCGGACAATCCCGTCCTGGTACGAGAACTGATGAACGAGGACTGCCCCGCATGACCTATTCCGCCATTCTGTTCGACTGCGACGGCGTCCTTCTGGACAGCGAGCCATTGGGTTGCGAGGCGCTGGCACAGGCAATCACCGCCGCCGGTCATCCGATGACGCGCGAGCAGGCGACGCAGATCTTTTCCGGGAACGGCGCAGATGCGAGCCTTGCCTGGATGGAGCAGGCGGGTCTGCACGCCCAAAGCGTCTTCGCCCGCGCGGATGAACTTCTTTTCGAGATGTTCGATCACGCGATCCCGCTTATTCCGGGGATCGAGCAGATAATGCGTGATTTCGACCTGCCCATGGCGGTCTGTTCGAATTCGAACCTGCGGCGGCTGGACAGGTCGTTGGTGCGCACGTCGCTGGCCGCGCGCTTCGGTCCACATATCTATTCCGCCGAACAGGTGGCGCGCGCCAAGCCGGCCCCCGACCTTGCGATCTTTGCCGCGGGGCGGTTGGGCATCCGCCCAGAGCAGGCGATATTTATTGACGACAACCCCCACGGCATCCTTTGCGCGCGCGAGGCGGGGTGCCTGGCGGTCGGCTTTATCGGCCCGTCGGAGCATCGCGCCAACCATGCCGATGTGCTTGCCGCCGCGGGTGCGGATCACATCGTTTACGGCATGGCGGATTTCCATGCCCTCCTTCGTGACCTTTCGATTCCCCTTTGCAAGAAATTGGCCTGATCATGACCGACCTTCCCCTGCTTGGCGCCGCCCTTCCGACCTCGGAGCTGGAGCATTTTCAGGACTTCATCCTGTCGCAGGATCGCGACCTTGAGCTGCAGGATTTCTTCGATGCCGAGCTGCTCAATGGCGACTGGAAACAGGTTGCCGACCGCGCCAAGGCACTACTGTCGGGCTACAAGGGCCGGTTGGGCATCCACGGCCCGTTCTGGGGCTTGAACATTGCAAGCCCGGATCCCGACCTGCGGGTGGTGATCGCGCGGAAATTCCTGCAAGGCCTTGAGGTCTGCGAATATCTGGGCGCGACCCAGATGGTGATCCACTCGCCCTATACTGCATGGGATTTCAATAACCTGGACAATTTCTCGCACCGTTCGGCCTATGACTTCGTGGTCGAGAACTGCCACAAGACCATGTCCGAGGTCGTGCGTCGCGCCGAAGATATCGGGACGACGCTGGTGATCGAGAATATCGAGGACAAGGACCCGGACATTCGCCGCATCCTTGCGGACAGCTTCAACTCGGCCGCCGTGGCCGTCTCGATCGACACCGGTCACGCTCATTACGCGCATGGCACGAACGGGGCGCCGCCGGTCGATTTCTATGTCCGACGGGCAGGGGACCGTTTGCAGCATATCCACCTGCAGGATGCGGATGGCTATGCCGACCGGCACTGGGCGATCGGCGAAGGCACCATCCGCTGGGCCGCCGTGTTCCGGGCCTTGGGCGAGTTCTCGTCGAACCCGCGCCTCATCCTTGAGCTGCGCGACAAGTCGGGGATCCTGCCGTCGGTCGAATGGCTGAACCGCTTGGGACTTGCGCGCTAGATCGCGGCGTCCGGCCCCGACAGTTCGGCGGAAAGCCTTTTCAGCGCGGCAAGGGCGTGTTCCCGGCTCTCGTCGCGCTGCACCTCCGGGTGCTCGATATAGGCGCAGGTCAGGACCGCGATTGCTTCGTCGCCGGGGCCAAAGACCGGAACGCTCAGGTCGGTGACGCCGACCAGCTGCCCCGAAGGTTCGACCCGCGCGCCTTGTTCGCGAACCGTCGCAAGATGCGCGGCGACAGCCCGCAACTGGCGTTCGGCCGAGGATACCCCCCACAGGCCAAGGGTCTGCAGGATGCGTTCGGGCTTCTGGAACGCAAGCAGCGCAAGGCCGGATCCTGTCGTGAACAGGCCGACCTGACCGCCGATGCGGGCGCGGAATTCCCAATGTCCGGTGGGGCTGGCCTGGGCGACAACGATGCCGGTGCCCTGTTCGGGCACGACCAGATGGCAGGACTGCCGCAGGTCACGCGCGAAATCATCCATCAGGGGCTGGGCCTGCGCAACCAGCCGGCGCAGCGGCGGATGCCGGGTTGCCAGCAGGTACAGCCGCATCGTCAGGGCATAGCGATCCCCACCTTCGATCCGCGTGACATATCCGCGGGCGACCAGCCGCTCCAGCATACGATAGATCTGCGATGGGCTAAGGCCCATTGCCTTCACGATCTCGGCCCTGGTCAGTCCGCGCGCCTGGTCGGCCAGAACCTCCAGAATGTCGAGTCCCTTGTCCAGCGCGGGGGCGCGGTAACGGTCTGCGGGGGCTTCCTGATTCTCGTCGGACATGGCTTCTCCTCCTCCGAAAAAACAGTTGCCACATATGTTCATATGTGGATAGCATATTCATATAAGAACATGGCGGACGACTGGGGAGGGTCTGATGCGGCTGAAGGACAAGGTGATCCTCGTGACGGCAGCTGGCCAGGGGATCGGACGCGCCAGCGCATTGGCCCTTGCCGCCGAAGGTGCAAAAGTCATCGCCACCGACATCAACGCTGACTTGCTGACCGGCCTTGACGGCATCGCGACCGAGGTTCTGGACGTCACCAATGCCGAAGCCATCAAGACGATCGCGGCCAGGGTGGGACCGCTTGACGGGCTCTTCAACTGCGCGGGCGTCGTCCATAACGGCGCGCTTCTGGATATCCACGACAAGGACTGGGACTTTGCCTTCAGCCTGAATGTCACCGCCATGATGCGCCTTTGTCGGGCCGTCCTGCCGGGGATGCTGGACCGCGCGGCGGTCACCGGAACGGCGTCGATCGTGAACATGGCGTCGATGGCGTCTGCGATCAAAGGTTTTACCAATCGCACCACCTACGGCGCATCCAAGGCCGCGGTGATCGGGCTGACCAAAGGCATCGCTGCCGATTACGTCAAGCAGGGAATCCGCTGCAACGCATTGTGTCCGGGCACGGTCGACACGCCCAGCCTGCGCGGTCGCATCGCGGCCGCTGCGGACCCGGTGCAGGCGGAAAAGGACTTCATCGCCCGTCAACCGATGGGACGGCTTGCGACCGTCGACGATATCGTGCCGATGGTCGTGTATCTGCTGTCGGACGAAAGCCGCTTTGTCTCGGGTCAGGCGATGCTGGTCGATGGGGGCGTAATGATCTGATCCAAGCGTTTCGTGGTCAGGGGAGGGACGGCGATGCAGAAACTTGACGGCGATTGCGGGCATCGGCGAACCGACCGCAGTCCTGGGGGGACGCCATGACGGATCTTGTGCGGATGGAGGGGATCGACAAGCGATTTCCCGGCGTCCACGCGCTGAAGTCGGTCAGCTTCGACCTGCGCGCGGGCGAAGTGCATGCGCTGATGGGTGAAAATGGTGCCGGCAAGTCCACCCTGATGAAGATCCTGTCCGGGGTTTATCATGCGGACGAAGGCCGCATCCTGATCGACGGGGCCGAAGTCACGCTGCCGACCCCCAAAGCCGCGCAGGATCAGGGCATCGGCATCATCCACCAGGAACTCGCCCTGATGCGGGACCTGACAGTGGCGCAGAACATCTTCATCGGGCGTGAGCCCCGGCTGTCCTTTGGCCGGTTGGACGAAGCAAAGCTGAACCGCGACGCCGCCTCGATCTTCGAGGCGATGCATATCCGCATGGACCCGCGCGCCCCGGTGGGCGGTCTGACCATCGCGCGCCAGCAGATGGTCGAAATCGCCAAGGCGCTCAGCTATCGCTCTCGCGTATTGATCATGGACGAGCCGACCGCGGCCCTGAACGATGCCGAGATCGCCGAGCTTTTCGCGATCATCCGCAAGCTTCGCTCCGAAGGCGTCGGCATCATCTATATCAGCCACAAGATGGATGAGATCAAACGCATCTCGGACCGAGTGACGGTGATGCGGGACGGTGCCTATGTCGGGACCGTCGAGGCGGCGGATACGCCCATCTCGAAGATCATCTCGATGATGGTCGGGCGCGAATTGACGGACGAAACCGCGACGATTCCCGATCTGTCGCGGGCGGAAACCGCGCTTGAGGTGCGCCACCTGTCGCGCGGACGCGAACTTCGGGATATCGGATTTTCGGTGAAACGGGGCGAGATCCTGGGCTTCGCCGGCCTGATGGGCGCCGGACGGACCGAGCTTGCCCGCGCGATCTTCGGCGCCGAACCCGCGACGCAGGGCGAGATTCTGGTCCACAGAAAACCCGTGCAGATCGGCACACCCGCGGATGCCGTCCGCGCCGGCATCGGCTATCTGTCCGAGGACCGCAAGCATTACGGGTTGGCCCTTGGCATGGATGTGCGCGCCAATATCGCGATGGCCAGCCTGCCACGTTATACCGATCGGCTGGGCCGCATCGATGAGGCGGGCTTGGGAAAGGTCGCGGGCGATTACATCCGCGCGCTCAGCATCCGCACACCCGGCGACCGGCAGGAGGTGCGTCTGCTGTCCGGTGGCAACCAGCAGAAGGTCGTCATTGCGAAATGGCTGCTGCGGGACTGCGACATCCTGATATTCGACGAACCGACACGCGGCATCGACGTGGGAGCAAAGGCAGAGATCTATCGCCTCCTGAACGAGCTGGCGGCAGCGGGCAAGGCGATCATCGTGATCTCCAGCGAATTGCCCGAGGTGCTGCGTTTGTCCCACCGGATCGCCGTCATGTGCGAGGGACGGCTGACCGGCATCCTGCCCGGCGGTGCCTCGCAAGAAGAAATCATGGCTCTGGCCACCAAACGAGAGGGGCTTGCCGCAGAATGATGGTCGAGGAGACAGCGAAGATGGGCGAGAAGCAGGCCCGCCGCGGCGCGGCCCAACAAAAGCTGCTGGCCTTCGCCAGCCTTATCGTGCTGGTGGTTGGCTTCTCGCTGGCCAGTCCCCGCTTCTTTCAGGTCGATAACATCATGTCGATCCTGCAAGCCACCTCGGTCAACGGGGTGCTGGCGGTCGGGGTGACGATGATCATCATCACCGGTGGTATCGACCTGTCGATCGGCACGCTGATGACCTTTTGCGCGGTGATGACGGGCGTGGTGCTGACATGGCTGGGGGCGCCGCTGCTGCTTGGCGTCGCGGCAGGGATGGCGACTGGCGCGATATGTGGCCTGATCTCGGGGACTCTGGTCGCCAAGGCCAAGATACCGCCTTTCATCGCCACCCTTGGCATGATGCTGGTGCTGAAGGGCCTGTCGCTGATCGTGACCGGTACGAAGCCCATCTATTTCAACGATACCGAGGGCTATACCGAGATCTCGCAGGGATCACTTGTCGGGAAGATCATCCCTCAATTTCCGCTGCCGAACGGGGTGCTGATCCTGTTCCTTGTCGCGGGCATCATCGCATGGGTGCTGGGCCGGACCGTGCTGGGACGCTATACTTTTGCCCTCGGCTCGAACGAAGAGGCGGTGCGCCTGTCTGGCGTCAATACCGACCGCTGGAAAATGGCGATCTATGCCCTGGCCGGTGCGATCTGCGGGATCGGCGGTATCCTGATCTCCAGCAGACTGAACTCTGCCCAACCGGCCCTGGGTCTCGGATACGAGCTTGAAGCCATCGCGGCCGTGGTCATCGGGGGCACGTCCCTGTCGGGTGGGCGCGGCACGATCACCGGTACTCTGGTCGGGGCGCTCATCATGTCGGTGCTGACCAACGGCCTGCGGGTCCTTTCGGTCGCACCCGAATGGCAGACTGTCGTCACCGGTATCATCATCATTGTCGCCGTCTATGCGGACCAGCTTCGCCGGCGCTCAGCCAACTGATTTCACCGTGAACATCAGGGAGGAAAACATGTTCACAAGACGCAGACTGATCGGCGCGGCAACCGCGCTGGCACTGATGGCCGGGGCGGGCGGCGCGATGGCCCAGGATAAGCCCTACATCGCGCTGATCTCCAAGGGTTTCCAGCACCAGTTCTGGCAGGCCGTGAAGATCGGAGCCGACAAGGCAGGCGCGGAACTGGGGGTCGATGTCAGCTTCGAGGGGCCGGATAACGAGACCCAGGTCGACAAACAGATCGACATGCTGGCCGCCGCGCTCGCCAAGCAGCCGACCGCCGTCGGCTTCGCCGCGCTGGACAGCCAGGCAGCAATTCCCCTGCTGAAAAAGGCCCAGGCAAGCAATATCCCGGTCATCGCCTTCGACTCCGGTGTCGACAGCGACATTCCGGTTGCGACCGCCTCGACGAACAACATTGCCGCGGCGGCCATGGCTGCAGACAAGATGGGCAAACTGATCGGCGGCGAAGGCAAGATCGCGGTCGTGGGTCACAGCCAGACCTCGCTGACCGGGATCCACCGTCGCGACGGCTTTGTCGACGAGATCAAGGCGAAATTCCCGAACATTGAGATCGTGACCATCGAATATGGCGATGGCGACCACCTGAAATCGACCGAGATCACCAAGGCGATCCTGGCTGCCAATCCCGACATCAAGGGGATCTTCGGCACCAACGAGGGCTCGGCCATCGGCGTGCTGAACGGCGTGCGCGAGATGAAGGCCAAGGTCGTGGTGATCGGCTTCGATTCTGGCAAGGCGCAGAAGGACGCGATCCGCGACGGCTCGATGGCGGGCGCGATCACCCAGAACCCGGTCGGCATCGGCTATGAGACAGTGAAAGCCGCCGTCGCTGTATCGAAGGGTGAGAAAGTCGAGAAGAACATCGATACCGGCTTCTACTGGTATGACAAGTCGAACATCGACGCGCCGGAAATCGCGGCGGTCCTGTACGACTGATCGGCAACTCGCCGGGGGCGGACCGCCCCCGGCCCATAGAATGAGGACAAGATGACGCCCAGATGCGACGGCCGCCCCAGCCGGCAAGAGGTTAAGGCATGACCACGATCACCGGCCTGCGCACCGTCGATGTGCGTTTCCCGACCAGCCAGCATCTGGATGGCTCGGACGCGATGAACCCGGATCCGGATTACTCGGCCGCCTATGTCATCCTGGAAACCGACAGCCCGCATGAAGGTCACGGGCTGACCTTCACCATCGGGCGCGGGAACGAGATCTGCGTCGCCGCGATCGAGGCGCTGCGGTCCATCGTGACGGGCCTGGACTTGGGCTGGATCGCGCAGGATATGGGCCGCTTCTGGCGGCACATCACCTCGGACAGCCAGTTAAGATGGATCGGTCCGGACAAGGGCGCGATCCATCTTGCCACGGGTGCGGTCGTGAACGCCGTCTGGGATCTATGGGCCAAATCCGAGGGCAAGCCGGTCTGGCAGCTCGTGGCCGAGATGTCGCCCGCCGAACTGGTCCGCTGTATCGATTTCCGCTACCTGACCGATTGCATCACCCCGGAATGGGCGCTCGATTTCCTGACCAAGCAGGCCGAGGGCAAGACGGCGCGCATCGCCACCCTGAAAGCCGAGGGCTATCCCTGCTACACGACCAGCGCGGGCTGGCTCGGCTATGATGACGAGAAGCTGCGCCGCCTGTGCCGCGAGGCGGTCGATGCGGGTTTCCGGCACATCAAGATGAAGGTCGGTCGCGATCTGGAGGATGACATCCGGCGTCTGACCATCGCCCGGGACGAGATCGGCCCCGACGTCAACCTGATGATCGACGCCAACCAGGTGTGGGAGGTCGATCAGGCCATCGACTGGGTCGGCAAGCTTGCCTTCGCCAAGCCGTGGTTCATCGAAGAGCCGACCAGCCCCGACGATGTCGAGGGTCACCGCAAGATCCGCGAGGGCGTCGCCCCGGTGCAGGTTGCCACCGGCGAGATGTGCCAGAACAGGATCATGTTCAAGCAATTCATCATGCGCGGTGCGATCGACGTGGTGCAGATCGATTCATGCCGCATGGGCGGTCTGAACGAAGTTCTGGCCGTGATGCTGATGGCCGCGAAATACGGGCTGAAGGTCTGTCCCCATGCGGGGGGCGTCGGCCTGTGCGAGTATGTCCAGCACATGTCGATGATCGATTATCTCTGCATCGCCGGCACGCGTGAAGGTCGGGTCATCGAATATGTCGACCACCTGCACGAGCATTTCCTTGATCCCTGCACGATCCGGGACGCGGCCTATATGCCGCCCTCGATGCCGGGCTTCTCTATCGAGATGAAGCCGGAAAGCCTTGAAACCTATCGCTTCCGGGGGAAATGATGGACCTGCATCTGAAAGACAAGCTGGTCGTCGTAACCGGCGGCGGCTCGGGGATCGGCGCCGGGATTACCGAGGTTTTGCGCGAAGAAGGGGCGCGGGTCGTCATTCTGTCCCGCAGTGCCCCGGAGGCCGGGTGGTTGCAGAAGACCGGCGCGGATTTCCTGAAGGTCGAGCTGTCCGACGATGCCGCCTGCCGCGCGGCGGTGGACGAACTGCGTCGCAGCCACGGTCCGGTGCACGGACTTGTCAACAACGCGGGGGCAAATGACGGTGTGGGTCTGGACAAGGGACCGGATGCGTTCCGGGCCAGCCTGGAGCAGAACCTGATCCACTATTACCAGATGGTGCACCTGTTGCAGGAGGATCTGAAATCCTCGCAGGGGGCGATCGTCAACATCACCTCGAAAACGGCGCTGACGGGGCAGGGGGGGACCTCTGCCTATGTCGCGGCCAAGGCGGCGCAATTGGGCCTGACCCGCGAATGGGCGGTCGAATTCCTGCCCCACGCGGTGCGAGTCAACGCCATTGTCGTGGCCGAGGTGATGACGCCGCTTTACCGCCGCTGGCTGGATACCATGCCCGATCCAGATGCCCGACTGGGCGCGATCACGCGGAACATTCCGCTGGGCCAGCGCATGACCACGGCACGGGAAATCGCGGATTGCTGTGCCTTTCTGCTGTCGGATCGGGCCAGTCACATGACCGGACAATGGCTGCATCCCGATGGCGGTTATGTGCATCTGGACCGCGCCATCGCGCAATAGCGGGCCATATCTGGGGGCTGTTCGCGGATGGGAAAAAGTCTAGGCTCCCCCACATGACCGATCCGATTCCGACGCCCACCCTGTCGTTCGATCCTGACGAAGGACCAGCACCGCCGTTGATGCGCCCGGATGACTGGCTCGCGGCGCAGCGGGCGCAGTCGGGCCTGCTGTCCCGGGCCGCTGCGGCTGTCGGGCGGCTGGATGCGACGGTTGCTGCTCTTGACCCGGATGCACAGGAAGGTGCGACCCGCCGACTGGCGTTGATCGAGGTCGAAGCGATGCTATGGGCGCAGGGCACGCCCCTTCGACGTGAGGAAATCGGGCGAGAGTTGATGGATGCCAGGGCCGGGACGGACCTGTCGGCCATGCGGCTGGCGCGCTGGGGTTTGCGTCGGCTTGAGGGGCAGGGCTCTGCGTCGAACCTGCGCAACTTTCTTGGACTTTACCGCAGCGAAGGTCCGGGCCTGACCGATGCCCTTGCCGCGCGTCCTGTTGGCGCCGCTTTCGACGATGGGGCCGAGGAATTCCTGGCCGGCCATGCCGCACTTGCCGGGATCGAGCCGATTGCCCGTGCGCCGGCCCTGCGGGTCGCCTGGCGTATCGCCGACCTCTCGGCACCGGAATGCCTTGCCGAACCCGCCTGCTGGACAGCACGCGACATGGCGGATGGATGCGAGGCGTTGAAATTTGTTCCCCTGGGTCGCAGCGGTCGCCGGGTCTGGATCGACACCGGCCCCCCTGCCGATCGGATGGCGCGACAGCTTGAAGCCGTGCTGCAAGGCGCGATCGAGGCGCGGCGCGAATTGAAGCGTGTCTCGGACTGGGCCGACCGCGCCCGCCGCGAAACCGCCGGGATCAAGGGCGACAACCCGGCGCGCGTGATCGCGGTTCTGGCCGCCCATCCGCTGATGTCGACGGCGATGGTCGAAACCGCGACCGGGATCAGCCGCGACACGGCCGAGCGATTGCTTGCCCGGATGCAGGCCATGGGCCTTCTGCGCGAGATCACCGGCGCAAGGCGGTTCCGGCTGTGGAGCGTCGGCGGCTAAGCCGCTTCGCGGATGACGTCCATGAACAGGCTCTTGATCGCACCGGAGTCGCAGTCAAGCGCGGCTGCGGACCTGTGCCGGCGTTCAATCCGCTTGATCCGCCCGATTTCTTCCCCTTCCAGCACGACCCCCATCGCTGTCTCCTCCATGGTGAACAGTTCGGGATGCAGGCAGGCGATGACCGCCATCGGGTCATGCAGCGCGCAACCCGGTTGTCCGACCGAGCGATAGAAATCCAGATAAAGCCCCGCCATTCCGTTCAGGAAGCCACCGTCATGGGGTGCGGCTTCAGCCAGCGCATGAAAGTCCGCCGCGCCAAGCTGGGCGCGCATGGTGACATCCAGGCCGATCAGCTGGATCTCGGCACCCGAACCCAAGACTTCCTCCAGCGCATGGGGGTCGTGATAGGTATTCGCCTCGGCATGGGGGGTGATATTTCCCGGCGCATCCAGCGCACCGCCCATCAGGACGATCCGCCCGATATTGCGTGCGAAATCGGGATCCAGACGCAGGGCCTCGGCCACGTTGGTAATGGGGCCGATTGGGCAAAGGGTGATCTGGCCGGGGTTTTCGCGGGCCAGACGGGTCATCAGTTCCGCTGCCGTCTCGTCCACCGCTCGGCGGATGGGCTGCGCCGCGGGCAGGTGCCCGAAACCCTGGGCCCCGTGGATATGGGCGGGTGGGGTGAAGGGCGGCAGCACCAGCGGATGCGCGGCGCCCTGCGCCACGGGTATATCAAGGCCGCAATGCTCGACCAGCGCCAGCGCGTTCCGGGTCGCGATCTCGACCGGCACGTTCCCGAAGACCGTGGTCAGACCGACCAACTCGATGCGCGGATGGCGCGCGGCAAAGATGATGGCCATGGCATCGTCGATGCCGGGATCGGTGTCGATCAGAAGTTTCATGGGCGTATCCGTTGACAGAAGCGCCTCATGTAGCCCGCCGAGTTGGGGGCTTCAACTGATCCGCGTCCGCAGAGAGCCGTCACCTTCGCGCGTGACCTGCACCTGCTGCAGTGTGCCGCCCACCCTGATCGTCGCGGTATATCCGGGCCAATCCGAGGGCAGGGTGGGCACGACCTCCAGCCGGTTCCCTTCGCGGATCTGCAGGCCCAGAATATGCTCGACCGCAACCCGATGAAGCCAACCGGCCGAGCCGGTATACCAGGTCCATCCCGCGCGCCCGCGCTTTTCATCCGCTCCATAGACATCGGCCGCGACGACGTAGGGTTCACCCCGATACCGATGCATGGTCTCCGGGTCGCTGGCATGGCTGATCGGGTTCAGCAACCGGAACACGCGCCAGGCATCATCGCCCCGCCCGGCCATGCACAGCGCCTGAACCATCCAGATCGCGGCATGGGTGTATTGTCCGCCATTCTCGCGCACACCAGGGGGATAGCCCTTGATATAGCCCGGATCCTGCGCCGTCTGGGCGAAAGGCGGAGTGAAAAGGCGCAGCAGCATTCCGTCTTCGTCCAGCAGGTGCGACAGCGCCGCGTCCAGCGCCGGACCCCGGCGACGCTTGGCCCCCGCGCCCGAGATCACCGACCAGCTTTGCGCGATCGAGTCGATCTGGCATTCGTCGGACAGATGCGAACCAAGGGGCGTGCCGTCGTCATAGATCCCGCGCAGATACCAGCCCCCATCCCAGGCACTGTCATTCAACGCTTTCGACAGCGCGTCGCGATGTGCCTGCCAAGCGCTCGCGCGGGCGGGTTCGCCGCGCTCGGCGGCAATGGGCGCCATCATTTCCAGCGTGCGGGCAAGGAACCAACCCAGCCAGACGGATTGGCCCCGCCCCGCGGCCCCAACGCGGTTCATGCCATCGTTCCAGTCCCCACCCAGAAACAAGGGCAAACCCTGCGCGCCCGTGCGGGTCACGGCAAGATCCAGCGCCCGTGCGGCGTGTTCGTAAAGGGATGCGGATCTCGCGCTGACCTCGGGGGTGTAGAACGCGTCGTGCTCACCCGGCTCCAGCGGGCGGCCAGTCAGGAAGGGCAGGTTTTCGTCCAGGATCGTGCGGTCGCCGGTGACTTCCAGATAGCGCGCCAGCGAATGGCCCAGCCAGACCACGTCATCGGCGATCATCGTGCGCACCCCGGCGCCTGTCGCAGGCAGCCACCAATGCTGGACGTCACCCTCCGGGAACTGGCGTGAAGCGGCATGGATCAGTTGCGTTCGCGCAAGGCCGGGGTCATAGACCAGCATCGCCGATGTATCCTGCAACTGGTCGCGGAATCCGAACGCACCCGAGGCCTGGAAAAAGGCCGAGCGCGCCCGGATGCGGCAGGCGATTGCCTGATAGGGCAGCCAGCGGTTCACCATCAGATCGAACGCAGGGTCAGGCGTCTGGACCTGAAGGTTTCCGAAGATGCCGTCCCATTCCGTCTGCTGCTCAGATTTCGCCTGCGCGGCGGTGTCGGTCCGCGACATCAGCGTTTCGGCCACCGCGTCGGGCCCCGCCGAAAGGCGGAATGTGATCTCTTCTGTCGCGCCGGGTTCCAGCTCGATCCGCGTTTCCAGCAACATGACGGGGTCTCCGTCGTGGCGATGCACGAAGCGGTGGCTCAGGGCCGAGTCGAACCATGCAGGCATGGACAAGTCGCGATTGCGCCCCTGCCAGATCAGGCGCGACAGGCACATTCCCGTCACCTCGCGATCCACCGACAGGATCATCCGCTGTCCGGTGTAATCGATGGAATAGGGGTTCCTGCACTCGATGGCGCGGTGGTTCGGCAGGTAGCGCGGTTGAAGATAGGGCGCGGCCTTGGCACGGGAACCGCCCATGACCGGCTCAAGAAACTGCGCGACATCCAGCGTCAGGGGACGGTCGGACCGGTTGGTTAGAGCCACGCCGATCACGCGCAGCGGCGCATCGGGCAAAAGACTGTGGGTTGCGGTGATCTCCAACTCGCCCGACCAGGAGGTGAATTCCGAGAATCCGGCCCCGTGCCGGCATTGGTAAAGGGCGGTTCTTTGGCTGGACAGCGCCGCATAGGGCGTATGGATCGCACCGGTCCCGACCTCGCGGATCAACATCCCTTCGCCACTGGGATTGCTGACCGGATCATTCGACCACGGCGTCAGCTGATGATCCCGCGAGTTGGCCGACCACGAGAAGCCAGCCCCCTCCGCCGAGATGTGAAAGCCGAAATCCTCGCGCGCGATGACGTTGATCCAGGGATTGGGGGTTGTCTGGGCATGGCGCAGGCGGGTGACGTAATTGCCGTTGGCGTCAAAGCCGCCGATGCCGTTCCAGAAACGCAGGTCCTCGGCCGGGAAATCGGTACGGAGCGGGGCGCGCTGCAGGGGACGGCTTGCTGGCCGGACGATACCGCGCTGCAATTCCGCCGCCTCGATCCGCTGAATCTGCTCGGACAGGCTGCCGTTCTGGGCGTGGACGACAACGCGGGCGACGGCCAGCAGGGTGTCCTGTGTCAGCGGTTCCAGAGCATTCGCATCGACCGCGAAGACCGAGGGGCGCGAATGCAGCAGGTGCAGGCTGTGGCACAGGTTGTTCAGCGCCTCGTTCATGCTTGCGGCATAGCTGACCCTCTGTTCGTTCAGGATAACCAGGTCGCATTCCAGCCCGCGCATCCGCAGGTATTCCTGCATCCTGATTGCCTGATGCGCGACCGGCATCAGGTCCGGGTCGTTGATGCGCAGCACCATGATCGGGTTGTCACCCGAGACGGACATCGGCCACAGCGCCGATTGCCGCCCCATCGCGTGCCGGATCTGGTGCGGGTTCAACACCTGGTTGGGATAGACCAGCAGCGCAGCATAGCGCCGGAACAGCGCTGCTTCGTCCGGGGTGATGTCGGCATGGTGCAACTGCACCTGGCTGCGCGTCCAGGCCATCTGGTATTCGTTGTCGAAGGCGGATTCGTCCGACAGCAGGCGGTGGGCTTCATAAAGCTGATCGCGGCTGGTTGCCGTGACCGTCCAGAATGTCACCACCGCCTCTTTCCCCGGCGCCAGGGTCAGCCGGCGAGACAGCGAGAAAACCGGGTCAAGGGTATAGCTTTCTTCCTGCGGCGGAGGTGTCAGGCGACCGGGATGTTCCAACCCCAGCGGTGTGCGCAGATTCCGACCGCGACCGATGAATTCGCGCCGATCCGTGATTGCTGCCGAAGGAACTCCGGCCCCCGCGGACATGTGCATCAGATGAAGGTCGGGATCCTGCGGATTGCGCTTGTTGCGCCGCGCGAAGATGCGGGCCTGATCCACCTCGGCCTTGGTGGCGACGAACATGCGTGAAAATGCGGTATGGGCGCGGTCGGCGGCATTGTCGTCCAGTACGATCTCGCCATAGCTGACAAGGTCGATCTGGCGCGTTTCCTCCCAGACATTGCGCAGTTTCACGCGTGTGCCGCGGGCGTCCAGATCATCCGACAGGATCACCTCGGTTTCGCAGATGATCCCCTCGCCCTGGGCCGAGAAGCAGGCCTTGTAGTCGAATAGCAGCGCCGAATACGAGATCTGGGGGTCAAAGCCGGGCGCTGCCGTGACCGACCACCAGCGGCGGCTTGTGATGTCGCGAAGGAACAGGAATTCGCCCCAGACATCTGCCGCGGGATCGGGGCGCCAGCGGGTGACGGCGACCGGACCCAGCCGCGAACGCCCGCCGCCGCTGGCATCCAGAAGCAGGGATTGCCGGCCATTCGACATCAGGGCCACGGTGTGCGGTGCGGACAGCGCGTCCCTGACATCGACGATTTCGGATTGTCCGCTGTCCCTTCCCAGACCCAGCAGGCGGCGTGGCGGCGTGATCCGCAGCAGCGAGGAAATCTCGCGCGGGCTGCGCTGCTGCAGCAGCGTCGAGACGCTTTCGATCACCGGGTCGGCGTGGAAACGCTTGCGATGGATGCCGCGCATCAGGCAGTTCGCCACCGCCAGCAGGCTCATCCCCTGATGATGGGCCATGATGTTCATCACCGTTACGCATTTGCGCCCGGCTGGCACGCGCGAGGGAGTGAAATCCACCGCGTCGTAAAAGCCGAACTCTCCCCTTGCGCCAAGTTTCGCCAGGCGTCGCAGGTTCTTCAGCGCACTGCGCGGGCGCAGGTCCGCCGCAATGAAACTGGCATAGGGAGCGACGACCTGGTCATCGCGCAGCCAGCGCCGCAAGGCCAGTTCCGCGACCCCGAAGGCATAATACTGATAGTTCATCATCCCGTCGCGCGCGTTATAGGCGCTTTCGGACACACCCCAGGGCCGCGAGGCGCGCATCCCGTCCCGGATCTGCGCCTCGACCGCGACCTCGCAGGACGAATGCAGGATCGAGCCGGGCGGCTCGTCCATGACCAGGGGCGCCATCATGTATTCGAACATCGATCCCGACCAGCTGACCAGCGTGCTGCCATAGGTCATCGTGGTCATCGGCCGGCCAAGCCGGTTCCAATGCTCGGTCGGCAGATCCCCCTTGGCGATCCCGAAAAGCGAGGCAAGCCGCGCCTCGGATGCCAGCAGGTCGTAATAGGAATGGTCTAGCGTTCCGTCCGCCGCGTTGAAGCCGATCGCCAGCAGGTGGCGTTCGTTGTCATAGAGAAAGCTGAACTCCATTTCGAAGGCAAAGGCCCGCGCGCGTTCAGCCAATGCAGACATACGCAATGCCGAGACCTGCACCAGCGCCGGTTCGATCCTGCCCAGGGCCTCCATCTCGTCGCAGGTGGTGACAAGGCGCGCGGCCCACCAGTCAAGCTCTCGCACCGGGGCAGTCGGAACCTCGGCCAGAAGGCCCTGCACCAGCACTTGAAGATCCGCGGCGGCACGGGCATAGGTACGGACGTGAAGGGCGGCCACGTCCGGCTCTCCTGCATTTCCCATCGCGCGCCACAGGCCGTGGATGCGTTCTCCAATGCGGTCGCGCAGGGTGTTCAGGCTGCGCCTTTCGCGCGGGACCGCGTCATGGATTCGCCGCATGATGGTCAGGATATCGACCGCGCCGGACAGGTCGGGAAGCAGGTAGAGCGTGGGATTTCGGGCCCATTCCTTCAGCGTCGCGGACAGCGTGATCAGGTGGCCCGCAAGGTTTCCGCTGTCCACGGCCGAGATATAGCGCACCCCCAGCGGTTGCAGGGTGTCCGTCGCGTACCAGTTGTAAAGATGACCGCGCTCGCGCTCCATCCGTTCGATCGTGCCCAGCGTGGCGTCCACCCGCTCCAGCGTCTCGTTCAGGGTGATCCAGTTGAATTCACGCGCAGTGACCGTCGACAGAAGATAAAGCCCGATATTCGTGGGCGAGGTGCGCTCGGCCAGTTTCGGGTGGGGATCGATCTGGAAGTTGTCGGGCGGCAGGTGGTTCGTCGCCTCGGTCACGAAACTTTCGAAGAAGCGCCAGATCAGCCGCGCTTCGGCGCGCCATTCCAGGATCTCGTCCGGCGCAAGGGGGCGGGTCTCTTCGTCGCGGATCGGGCGGGCGCTGATCCAGGCGATCAGGGGCGCTGCCAGCCACAGCGCGGTAAATGCCAGCGCCTGCGGGCGGTTGTCGGGGCGGAACAGCACGATCAGCGCCGCAAAACCCAGGGCCAGCCCGACGCCCCCCCGCATCAGCCGGACATAGTCGGCCAGTGTCTCGTGCGACCGCGCGGCAACAGACTGGCTGGTGGTCCATTCCAGCAAATGCCGGCGCGAGACGTAAAGCCGGTAAAATGTGCGCATGATTGCATCCATCATGCTCCAGGCCACTTGCGGCAGCAGCGCCAGACGCAGCATGAAGGCGATCAACTGGTCGAGGAATTCGTTGCCGATCACCGTCAGGTGGCGCAGCGGCGCGACCCCGGCCTGTCGCGGGACAACACCCATCAGCCAGCCCAGCAGTTGGGCCAGGCACATCGAGACGCCAAGGATCGCCAGCCAGATCATCCCCTCGTCATGGGGCAGACCGATCAATGCCAGCGTGCCGGCCATCATCAGGCTGACCGGCAGCAGGCTGCGACGCAGGTTGTCGATCATGCGAAAACGCGCCAAGGCGTCCAAACCGTTATGCGGGTTCAGCAGATAGGGCAGAAGCTGCCAGTCGCCACGCACCCAGCGATGCTGGCGCGACAGGTCGACCGCGAAGCGGCGCGGGTATTCCTCAACCAGGGTGACATCCGTGGCCAGCGCCGCGCGCAGCCATGCGCCCTCGATCAGGTCATGGCTCAGCACCGTGTTCTGGAGGACCCGGTCCTGTGCCGCCGCGGTGAAGGCATCGACATCATAGATGCCTTTGCCGGTATAGGTGCCCTGGTCGAACACGTCCTGGTACAAATCCGAAACGGTGAAGACATAGGGATCCAGCCCGCCATCCTGCGACAGGATGCGCTGAAACGGCGAGGTCTGCGGCCCATGGGCCAGCAGCGCCGCGACACGCGGCTGGATCACCCCATGCCCGCGCGTGATCCGCCCCAAGACCGGGTCGTAATGCGGACGGTTCACGGGGTGTGCGATCATTCCGACAAGCTGCCTCACCGTGTCGCGCGGCATCGTCGTATCGGCGTCCAGCGTCACGACATAGCGGATATTGTCGGGCGGGCGCGGTCCGCTGTCGACGAAGCTGGTATCCTTGGAGCCGCGCAGCAGCGCGTTCAGTTCGACTAGTTTGCCGCGCTTGCGTTCCCACCCCATCCAGACGCCTTCGACCTCGTTCCACTGCCGCCGCCGGTGCAGCAGGAAGAAGCGTTTGCCGGTATGGGCATAGCGGTCTGCAAGCGCGTTGATCCCCTGCCGGGCATAAGCCAGAAGCTCGGCGTCGCGATCAGTTGCCTCCTCGGCGGCATCGGCGAAGTCAGTCAGCAGGGCAAAGCTGATCGCAGGGTCGGTATTGGCCAGATAATGCACCTCGAGATTGTTCAATACATCGTCGATTGCATCCAACCCGTGCAGCAGGCAGGGGATGACCACAAGCGTTGCATGGTCCGGCGGAATACCTTCGTCGAAACCATAGGCCGGCAGCTGCGCGGGCGGGAAAAACCGGCTTGCAAGGAAGCGGATCAGGGCAAGGGAGGCCTCGGCGAAAGCCGGGAGCGACAGCAGGATCAGCGCAACCGCAAGCAGGGCATTCGTACGAGACGGGATATAGGCGGCGCTGATCATGACCGCGATGGCGATGGGGATCATCAGCACCAGCGCCATCGCCCAAACCCCGCGACGCCGCAGCGCGTGGACCACCCTTTCGCGCAAGGGCGGGCGATAGCCGCAGCCTTGCTCGAACGCCCTCGCCTCGTCCCCCAGCATGATGGCCGAGACCGGCAGCGCGCGGTGTTCGGCTGCGCGCAATGCGCGTTCGGCAACCTCGGCCTCGGTCAGGTCGGAATGACGCGCTATCGCCTCGATCCGATTGCGGATCAGGTTGCGGGTCGGGGGGGCAAGGCGCAGGTGATCGGGGTCATCGCGCAGGATCGCCTCGATCCGGCTGGTATTCTCGAACCAGTCGCGCCAGTCGATTTCGTCCAGTCGCTTCAGCGCCCGGATCACATGTCCGGCAGTGACGTTGTTGGCCGTCTGGCGCGATTGTTCGTCGGAAAGGGTCTGTTCGGCGGTCTTGCCCCGCGCTTCCAGCCGGCGCGACAGGTCCGACGCGATGGCATGGCCGCGGTCCAGCCGCGCATGGATGCGATAGATGACCTGTGCCACATAAGTGGGGTTGATCAGTGCATGATCGGGCACGACAAGGTCGAAATCCTCGGGCCGCGGATCGTCCTTGGCCATCAGCCGATCGATCGCCGCATTCGCCTCGCGCCGTCCTTGCCGGGCCTGGGCTGCCTCGATGCTGAGGCGCAGCATCTGCAGCAGCAGGACATAGCGCAGCATCGCGGGCAGGCACCAAAGCTCTCCGATGGTCAGCCATTCGACCTGCTGGGCGCCCGCGATGAATTCGGAGAAGCTGCGTTCGCGCAGGTCTGCATCGGTCATCGCGACATAGTCCCAGGCCAATGCGAAGACGCGCGGGATCGGGCCGCCCGACTGGTCGGTCCCGCGTGGCAGCGAACGCAGGAAATCGGGGCTGAGATCGCGGTGGAGGTGGCGATAGGTCTCGGCAATGGTGTGGTAGTTGTCGAGCAGCCAACGCGTGGCGGTGGTGATATGCTCACCCTCGGCATCGTCCCTGAGGGCAAGGTGATACAGCGACCTTTGCTGACGCTCTGCCTCGCCAATGTCGATCTGGGCAGCCTTGCTGTCCAGTCCAGGCGTCAGGGCACGGCCCAGTTCCATGACCGCACGGCCAGCCGCAGGAAACCCCGAGGGGTGTGCCATGTCCGGCGCGCCCGGATCTCGGGGGCCGAATTCGCCGCCATCAGCCTGCATCTGCCCCTCCGCCACGTCCCCTTGAGCAGACAAGAACGGATATGCCGCGCGGGTTCCCACCCTTGCCGCGCCGCGCGCGGCTTTCCCGTTCACATGCGCGACAAATCGGCAGTCCGGTGGGGCAGGCGGGTCAGGCCGCGGCGCCGAGTGCCTTCAGCGTTCCAAGCCGCGCGCCTGCCGTCCGGTCGGCGATGATCGTGCAGGATGGATGCAGCCGCAGATAGGATGCGGGGCAGTCGGGGCTGATTGCCCCGTCCAGAGCCGCGGCCAGCGATTCCGCCTTGGCCGGGCCGGTCGCCAGCGCAAGAACGCTACGGGCGGCAAGGATTGCCGCGGTCCCCATCGTCACGGCCTGCGAGGGCACCTGTTCCTCGGCCGTGAAGAAGCGGGCGTTGGCGCTGATCGTATCTGGCAGCAGGTCGACCACGCGCGTCGGGGCGTTGACCGGGGTGCCGGGTTCGTTGAAGCCGATATGCCCATTCGCCCCGATCCCAAGAAGTTGCAGGTCGACCGGTCCGACCCGATCCAGCAGCGCGGAATACTCTGCTGCGGCACGGTCGGGTTCCACGTCGCCGCGGGGGATGTGGATTGCGTCCTCGGGAATATCGACGTGATCGAAGAAATGCCGCTGCATATAGCTGTGATAAGAGTTCGGGTGATCCGGGGCCAGGCCGACATACTCGTCAAGGTTGACGGTGCGCACGCGCCGGAAGCTCAGGCCCGAGCGGTGGAATTCGACAAGCCGGGTGTAAAGCGGCTCCATTGTGCCACCGGTGGCAAGGCCCAGCACCGCGTTCGGCCGGATCGCCACCAGATCCGCGATCAGCCGGGCCGCAGCGGTGATCGCCTGCTCGGTCGTGTTGTGGACGTTCAGTTTCAGTGCGCGCATCTTCGGCAAGACTCAGGCGGTTCGCGCGGTCGGCATGCGCGCAAGGTCGACGGGCACCTGCCTGCGGTGCAGCGCCTGGCCGTCGCGGTCGAAAAGATGGGCATTGGCGGGATCGAAGCCCAGCCGGATCGTCTCGCCCGGCGTAACCACGGCGGTGCCGTCGGCCAGCGCGCAGATCGGCCGGTCGCCCGGCGCGATCGCGTGGATCACGGTGCTGCTGCCCAGCCGCTCGACCACGTCCACCCGGCAGGGCAGGCCTTGCGGATCGGGGCGCAGATCCTCTGGCCGGATACCCAGGGTCATCTTTTCATCCGCGGCGGCATGACCATCGACAGGCACGGTGACGTCACCGCCATTCTCGACGCGCAGGGCGATGCCCTGTGCATCGGTGCCAGTCGCGGTCGCGGGCAGGAAATTCATGTTCGGGTTGCCGATGAACCCCGCGACGAAGCGGTTGGCGGGACGATGGAACAGTTCCAGCGGGGTGCCCGACTGCTCGACCCGCCCGGCGTTCAGCACGACGATGCGGTCGGCCATGGTCATCGCCTCGACCTGGTCATGGGTCACGTAGATCATGGTGTTTGCCAGCCGCATGTGCAGGCGGGACAGTTCGACCCGCATGTCGCCACGCAGCGCGGCGTCAAGGTTCGACAGCGGTTCGTCGAACAGGAAGACCGAAGGTTCGCGCACGATGGCGCGGCCAATGGCGACGCGCTGGCGCTGACCGCCCGACAATTCGCCCGGCTTGTGCTTCAGCCGCTCGGTCAGCTTCAGAACCTCGGCGGCGGCCTGGACCTTCTGGCGGACTTCGGCTTCGGGGCGGCGCTCGACCCGCAGGGGAAAGGCGATATTCTCGAAGACGTCCATGTGGGGGTAAAGCGCGTAGCTTTGAAACACCATCGCGATCCCCCGGCGCGAGGGGGGCAGGTCGTTGACCACGCGCCCGTCGATTTCAAGCATTCCCGAGGTGATATCCTCCAGCCCCGCGATCATGCGCAGCATGGTGGACTTGCCGCAGCCCGAGGGGCCCACGAAAACCGTGAACTCGCCGTCTCGGATATGCAGGTCGGTCGGGTGGATGACGCGGACCGTGCCGAAATCCTTGGCCACGGCTGTCAGTTTCAGATCGCCCATCGGCTGCTCCTTGGCAGAAAGGTGGGGGCGGGCGTGCCGCCCCCGGCAGGGATCAGTTCAGCGCGGCAAGGCCGTCATTGATCTGCTTGGCGCCTTCTTCCGGCGTGACTTCGCCGGTGATGACGGCCTGGATACCCTCGATCGCGACGTCCTGCATGGCGATGTAATCCTGCAGCAGGGGTTCAGGCCCGCCGGTCGGGATGGCGTCAAGGAAGGGCTTCCACTTCGCCTCCTTGGCGATCAACGCGTCGGCGCTGGCTCCGGCGCGGATCGGGGTCCAGCCGCCGGCCTCGTCGAAGGCCGCCTGACGTTCGGGCGCGGTCAGGAACTTGATCAGGTTCTGCGCCGGCTCTTCCAGCCCGGTGCCCTTGAACACGACAAGACTGTCGGTGATGAGCAGCGTCGAATGCTTGCCCTGCGGGCCCGCCGGGATCATGGTGACGCCGAAGTTCACGCCCTCGGCCTTGGGAATGCCGAACGCGGCCGAGGTGTACATGGCGACCTGGCCTTCCTTGAACAGCGGCTCGATCTTGCCGCGGTCATAGGCGACCGGACCTTCCTGCGAATATTTCGCCAGTTCCTGATAGAATTTCAGCGTTTCGACATTGTTCGGGCTATCGAAGACGACCTTGCCCTCGGCATCGACGACCTGACCGCCGTTGGAGTACAGGAAGTTCAGGAATTCGTGGAAGGTGTTGTCCATGTCGGCGGCGGGCATGCCGAAGCCGGCGGCCTTGGTCTTTTCCTTGATCGCCTTCGCGGCGGTCAGCATGTCGTCAAAGGTCTGGGGGCCGTCGGGCATGTCGAGCCCGGCTTCCTTGAACAGGTCCTTGTTCCAGTAAAGCGCCTTGGTCGAGAAGGCGCGCGGCAGGCCCCAGGTCTGCCCGTCGATCTGCGCCGTCGAGATGACCGAGGGTTCATAGGTCTTCATCTCATCTTCGGTCAGCGTGATCGGGACGATCTGGCCAGCGGCGGACAGCTGCTTGAGCACGCGCGATCCCATATAGGCCGCGGCGGGTGGCGTCCCTGCGGCAGCAAGGGTCAGGGTCTTTTCCTGGCACTGTTCCCACGGCAGGAACTCGACCCGGACGGTATAGTCGGGGTTTGCCTTGACCCATTCGTCGATATGGGTCTGCTGGACGGGGGCCTGCGGCTCGTTATCTGCGCCGCAGTTGATCAGATACAGTTCGGTCGCGGCCTGCGCGGCGCTCGACAGCGCGAAGACTGCGGTCGACGCGAGGATGATGGAACGGATATTCAATTTCTTACTCCCTGTTATTTGCGACCGTAGCCGTCATTCCTTCACCGCGCCGGCGGTCAGCCCGGCGACGATGTATCGTTGCAGGAAGACGTAGAGCACCAGCACCGGCAGCACGCCGACGATGCTGGCGGCCATCAGTTCGTTCCAGCGAACCTCCTGATGGCCGAAGAACTGGTAAAGCCCGACGGGCAGCGGATTCAGGTGGTTCTTTGAATTGAAGGTCAGCGCGAACAGGAACTGTTGCGCATAGGCGGTGATGAAGGTCGTGATCGCGACGACCACCATGCCGGGTGCTGCGATGGGCAGGATCACCCGGCGCATCGTGTAAAGCCTGCTTGCGCCATCGACATAGGCCGCTTCTTCAAGCTCGGCCGGGATGCGCATGAAATAGCTGCGCATCAGGAAAATCCCGGTCGGGACCGTAAAGGCAGCGCCGGGCACGATCATCGCGGCATAGGTGTTCAGCAGTCCCAGCGCCAGCATCAGCTTGTAAAGCGGGATGATCAGCACCGCCGCCCCCACCATCGACACTGCCAGGAACAGCGACAACAGCCCGTCGCGCAGCCTGAACTTGAAGCGGGCAAAGGCATAGGCCGCCGGGATCGAGCACAGCATGGACAGCAGCGTCACCGCCACCGCGATGCCGAAGCTGTTCGCGATCCACCGGCCCAGCATCGGCTGAGAGATCCAGATCTGGTGATAGTTCGACAGGTTCATCCCTTCGGCCATAAAGCGATAGGGGATGCGGAACACCTCGTTCAGCGGCCGCAGCGAGACCATGAACGCCTCGACAAAAGGGGCCAGCATGAAGGTCAGGAACAGGGCCATGCCGGCATAGATCAGGACGAGTTCCCACCAGCGATAGCGGTTGATCATCTTGCGCGTCCTTTTCGGGTCAGCCGGTTCAGCAACGTCAGATAGATCGCCGACAGGACCATCAGACAGATCAGGATCATCACGGCCCGGGCCGCGCCCTCGCCATAGCGGAAGCGGGCGATGGCCGTGCGGTAGGTGTCGATGATCATGGTCGTGGTCGAGCCGCGTGGCCCCCCCTCGGTCAGGATCCAGATGATCTCGAAGCTGTTGAACGTCCAGATCGTCGAAAGCAGCGCCATGGTCGTGATCGAGGGCATCAGCAGCGGTAGGGTAATCCGGCGGAAGCGATAGGGCCGCCCTGCGCCATCCGTCCAGGCGGCTTCGTAAAGATCCTTCGGGATCGTCTGCATCGCCGCCAGAAGATACAACGAGACCAGTGGCGTCCCGATCCAGACATCCGTCACCACGGTCGAGATGAACGCCGCCTGCTTGTAGGCCAGGAATTCGAACGGGCCGGAAAACAAACCGATACGCTGGCCAAGCCCCGAGATCATGCCGAACTGGCCGTTGTAGAGCCATGCCCACATGAAGCAGCCGACCGCGACCGGCACCACCCAGGGCGGCATGATAAGGATGCGAAACAGCGCGCGGCCCGGCACTGCCGCGTTCAGCAGCACCGCGCCGATCAGGCCCATGACCAGTTTCAGGCTGACGGACAATGCCGTCCAGACCAAAGTCCGCCCCAGAATCGGCCAGAAATCGCGCTGGAAGAACTTGGCGTAGTTGGCAAACCCGACATATTCCTGCGTCTGCTTCATCGAGGCGTCGGTAAAGGACAGCCGGAAGGTCTCGACCAGCGGCCAGGCCGCGATGACCCCGACCAGCAGCAGCGCCGGGACCAGAAGCAGGTAGGGAAACGGATCCGCGCGCCTCATGCTGCCGCCCTGCCGGTCAGGGCCTCGTCAAACCGGGCCCAGAAGGGGGCAAGGTCGAAGACCCGGCCCTCGGTCCGGGCGCGGTCCATCGCAAGGGCGGTCGCGCCGGCCTCCAACGCGTCCGTGACGGTCAATGGAAGCGATGGCAGCTCGCCCCGCCAATGGGCTGCAAGGTCGCGGGCCATTGCGGCGTCTGCGCCATAATGGTGCTTCATGTCGCCAGCGGTGCCGATGTCGCGGTCGTCGATCAGGACCGCCCCGTCCTCGGCCCGCGTCAGCTTGAAATAGTTGCGGATGAAGTCGCCCTCGGCCATGCCCTGCGTGCCGATGACGGCAAAGCGCCGGAATTCATCGGGCGTGTTCAGGTTGGTGTGAAACGCCAGGCTCGCGCCGTTCTGATATTCGACCAGGGCCGTTTGATAGTCGATCAGGTCGCCCTGACCCGAATAGGCGTCGGCCGTACCGCCCCAGCGGGGCGACATGACCTTAAGGTAATCCGGCCTCCCGGCGGGACGCTGTGCAGGCAGGTATTTCTTGCGCCCGCCAAAGCTTGCGACGCGCGCGGCCCTTGCCCCCGCGGCCCCCTGATAAAGGTCGAGGTCATGGCAGCATTTTTCCAGCATGAAGCCGCCCGACAGCGTGCTGTCGCGCCGCCAGTCGCGCATGAAGAAGCTGCCGTGATAGGGCGCGATATGCTCTGAGGCCTCGATGGACATGACCTCGCCGATCTGGGCGGCGGCGGCGCGCAGCGCGCGATAAAGGGCCGAATATCGCAGCACCATACCAACTGCGATCCGCCCAACCCCGTCATGGGCGCGCAGCAGTCGCGCAAGTTCGAGCGTCTCGTCCAGCGAGATGACGACAGGCTTCTCGGCGAAGATATGCGGGGTGTCGCTGGCCAGTGCCAGGCGCAGGTGTTGCATGTGCAGGTGGTTCGGAGAGCCGATCAGCAGCAGGTCGAACCTGTGCCGCGCCAGCATCTCGACCGGGTCGGCATAGCGATGGGCGGGGTCAGCCTCTGCCAGCCGCGCATCATGCCCGGGGCCGGGATCGGCAACGGCGACAAGGTCGAGATCGGGGCAATTGTCGCGCAGAAAGGGAAGAATGGCCGCGATCCGATGGCCAAGGCCGATGATGCCGGTCTTCATCCCGTTCGTCATGCGGCCCCCTCCAGCGCCTTTTCCATGGCGACTCGCAGGGCGCGGACGTTCTCGGGCAGGGTCTGCGGTCGGCTGGCAGCGATATTGATGCGCGTGGCCAGCGCCTGATCGGCAACGACCGAGGTGCAGGAACTGTGCAGGTCATGCACGCCCGCCTGCAGCAGCATGGCCGCGTTCTCGGGCAGGACGCCACCGCCCGCCATGATCGTGATCCGGTTCCCGGCCAGACGGCTCAGCCGGGCCAGCCCCTCGATACCTTCCGGGGCCGATCGCGTGCCGCCCGCAGTCAGGATGCGGCAGGCGCCAAGTCCGATTGCCTGCTCCAGCGCCTCGTCAAGATCCGGGGCCATGTCGAAGGCGCGGTGGATCACCAGCTCCATATCCCCGGCCGCGTCGCGTAGGCGTGCCATGGTGTCAAGGTCAAGCCGACCGTCGGGCAGCGTGACGCCGGTCACGATCCCTGCCAACCCGGCGGCGCGAACGGCCGCGATGTCCAGCAGCGCCGCCTCGATTTCATCCGGGCTATAGGTGAAGCCGCCGGGTCGGGGGCGGATCATCGCGCAGACTGGGATTTCCGCACGCGCTGCCAAAGCGATCAGGCCAGGCGCAGGGGTCAGGCCGCTGACGGCCAGTGCGGCGCAAAGCTCGACCCTGTCGGCCCCGCCCACGATGGCCGCGGCAAGTCCCGCGGGATCGTCCACGCAGACTTCCAGAAGCGGGGCGCCGGATTGTTCTTGCATGATGCCTCCCTTGCGTCACGATCCCGAGGCAACAGCAAAACAAAGTTTCTGTAAACTGATTTTTGTGCGGACCTAAAATTTTTTGGCGAGAATTTTAGTTTGACAAAACTATCGCGGTCGAAAACATTGTGGCACCACAGTTTATCACGGGGGCGTGCGGGCAGGGATGCAGCAGACACAGGACGACAAGCCGCTTCACGGCGCTGCCCTTTGGGCGGCGGTGCTGGCCGCGCGCGACTCGATGCCTGCCAAGCTGCGCGCCATCGCGGCCTTCGTGGCCGAGGATCCGTCCGACTTCATCCGCATGACCTCGCGCGAGATCTGCGGCAGGCTGGGCACGTCCGAGCCGACCTTGATCCGGTTCTGTCGCAGCCTTGGCTTCGCGGGTCTGGCCGAGTTCCGCATCGAGCTGGCCCTTGCTCTTGCTGCGCAAAGTGCCGCGACCGCCGTCCATCCCCTGGCCGACGACCGCCGTCTGGCCAACCCGGATGCGAAGCGCCGCATCGCGACCACCGCGATGGAACTGCTGCGGGACGATCATGCGATCCTGATCGACAATGGTTCGACCGTCGAGATCGTGGCCGAGCTTCTGGGCCAAAGCGATGCCCATCCCGCGATGACGATCATGACCTCGGGGCTTGTGGTCGCCCAGCACGCGCTGCGCAATGGCCGTCACCGCGTCATGCTGACCGGGGGAGTCATCCGGCCCTCGACCGGGTCGCTGACCGGGCGGCTGGCCGAGGGCAGTTTGAATGGCATGAATTTCGACACATTCGTTATGGGCGCGGACAGCATCGACCCCGAGGGCGGCCTTTCGACCTATTCCGAGGATGAGGCCCATGTCACCCGCGCCATGGTCGAGGCGGCGACGCGTGTCATCGTTCTTGCCGACCACACCAAGTTTCGCGGCTCGCGCCTGCACCGGATCTGCGGATTGGCGCGGGTGGCGATCCTTGTCACCGACCGGAAGCCCGCCGAGCCGATTTGCGCGGCGCTGGAAGGTGCGGGCGTCCGCCTGATCGTCGCCGGGGATACGGCCCAGAACAGCAGGGAATGATCATGAACAGCTTCACGGCGCGGGAAATCGACGCGCAACCCGCGATCTGGCGCGAATGGGCGGCCCCGCTTGCCAGTCAGGCCGGGCAGATACGCGACTGGATCGCGTCGCGCGACCCGCGCGAGGTCTGGCTGTCCGGTGCGGGCACCTCGGCCTATATCGGCGAGGTGCTGGCGCGACAGTTGGGCGGGAATCTGCGCGCCCTGCCGACCACGGACCTGGTCTCGGTTCCGCAGCTTGCTTGCGACGCGCCGGGCGGAATCCTGTCGATCCAGTTCGGACGCAGCGGTGACAGTTCCGAGAGCATCGGCTTGATCGACCTGCTGGACGCGCATCGCCCGGACATCGATCGGTTGCAGATCACCTGCAATGCGGACAGCGCACTGGCGCGGCGGCAAGGGCCGGGGCCGGGACAGACGCGGAGTCTGATCCTGCCTGGGGCGACCCATGATCGCGGCTTTGCCATGACGTCGTCCTTTACCACGCTGTATCTCAGCGCACTTGCCTGCCTTGATGCGCAGTTCGATGCCAAGGATGTCCTGCCCCGCCTTGCTGACGCGGCGCAGGCGGTTCTGCCGGGCCTGTGGCAACACCCCGCGCCGCTTCCGGACCGGGCCATCTTCCTTGGCTCGGGCGCGTTGACCGGAATTGCGCGGGAATCTGCGCTGAAGGTGCTGGAGTTGACGGCCGGGAGGACGATCACGCAATGGGACAGCACGCTTGGATTCCGTCACGGTCCCAAGGCTGCCGTCAATGACCGCACCGCCGTCTTCGTGATGATCCATCCCGATCCGCGGGTCGCGCGTTATGACCATGATCTTGAGTCCGAAATCCGGCGCCAGTTTCCAGGTGTTGCGGTGACGACCATCGGCCCGGGTTGCGACATATCGCTGAGCCTGACGGAAACGCCCGCCGATCCGGTGCTATACGTCCTGCCTGCGCAGATATTGGCGCATCGCTGGTCCGAAGCACTGGGATTGCCTGTTGACGATCCGTTCGCGGGGCGCAACCTGACACGGGTGGTATCGGGAGTAAGGCTTTACGAATGGCAGGCATGATCTGCGGCGCGATCGATCTGGGCGGCACCAAGATCGAGGCACGACTATTCGACGGAAACATGCAGACCATCGCGCTGAAACGCGCAGCCACTCCGCGCGAGGATTTCGAAAGCTTCATCGCCGCGCTGGTCCAGCAGATCCGCTGGCTTGAGAGTTCGGCGCAAGATCAGCATCTTCCTGTCGCTATCTCAATGGCGGGGCTGATCGATCCGCAAAGCGGGATCGCCACCGCGTCCAACATTCCCGTTTCGGGCCAGAACCTTGGCAAGGCGCTGCGCGACGCGCTGGGGCGGTCGCTTCCGATGGTGAACGACTGCATGGCCTTCGCCTATTCCGAGGCACATGGCGGCGCGGGCGAGCGTGCGGATTCTGTGCTGGGCCTGATCCTTGGGACCGGCGTCGGGGCTGGTTGGGTGATCGACGGTCATATTCCGCGTCGCAATGCCGGGCTTGCGGTCGAGATTGGCCATGTCGGTATGCCCGATCGTGCAATCCAGCGTCACGGCCTGCCAACATGGCCCTGTGGTTGCGGGCGTATGGCCTGCCATGAAAACTATGTTTCGGGCACCGGGCTGCGGCGGATCGCGGAATGGGCCGGGATCGCCGAGTGCGATCCAGCGGTGATCGCGGGCCGCGCAGCACAGGATGCCAAAGCGGCGCGGGTCATGGGGATCTGGGCAGATCTGACGGGCGAGATGCTTTACACCGCCCAACTGATTCTGGATCCGCAGGTGATCGTATTGGGGGGCGGGCTGTCCAATATACCCGGCCTGCCCGGCCTGCTGACCGCAGCACTGGGGAGATTGCGGCTGGGGCAGGTGCGCCTGCCCGAGATCAGGGTCGCCCGGCATGGTGACAGTTCCGGTGCCCGCGGGGCCGCCCTGATGGCCCGTGCCGGAATGACCGGAGAATTGCAATGACCTCGACCTTTCACCCAGGCCTCGGCTCATGCTGATTGCCGCCGACCGTTGCTGGATTGACGGTGCACTGGTTCCTGACCTAGCGGTCGAGGTCGTGGCTGGCCGTGTCTCGGCCCTGCGCCCGCTTGGAAGCGACCGCCCCGATCAGCGCGTGGCGCTGTTGATGCCGGGTTGCACCGATCTTCAGGTCAATGGCGGCGGCGGGGTGCTGTTCAATGCCGACCCGACTCCGCATGGGATTCAGATGATTGCCGCCGCTCATCACCGGCTTGGGACCGCGCAGATCCTGCCGACGGTCATCACCGATGCTCCCGAGGTGATGGAGGCTGCCGCCGACGCGGTCATCGCGGCCTTCGGGCAACCCGGAATCGCGGGCATCCATATCGAGGGCCCGCATATCGCGGTGGCACGCCGCGGCACGCATGACCCTCGCTTCATCCGGCCCCTCGACGCGCGAACGATGGTGGTCCTGCGGCGGCTGCGCGCGGCCGGGATTCCCGTGCTGCTGACACTCGCGCCCGAACTGGCTGAACCAGCCTTGCTGCGCGAAGCGACCGCGTTGGGCGTTGTGCTGTCGGCCGGCCATACCACGGCCACGGCGGATCAGGCACGGGCGGGGATGGCGGCCGGGGTTACCATGTTCACCCATCTTTTCAACGCGATGCCACAGATGACCTCGCGTGAGCCCGGCATCATCGCAGCGGCCATCCTGTCCGAGGGCTGGTGTGGGCTGATCGCCGACGGCGTCCATGTCTCGGCCGAGATGCTGCGCGTGGCGATGCAGGCCCGCCCGCGAACGGATCGGTGCTTTCTTGTCTCGGACGCCATGCCGACGGTCGGAGGGCCGGATCGTTTCACGCTTTATGGCATGGACATCCACGTCCAGGACGGAGCGCTGGTGAACAGCCAAGGCTCGTTGGCGGGGGCGCATATAGACATGCTGGAATCGATGCGGCGTCTGATCGCGATGACCGACCTGTCGCTTGAACGGGCGATCGCGATGGCGACTGATCTGCCCCGGCAAGCGATGGGGCTGCCGCGCCTGGCCCTCGCTTCCGGTGTTCGGATCCGCGACCTGTTGGCATTGGATGACAGCCTGAACATGCTGCGCCTTCCGGACTAGTGGCGGTTTGGGCTTTCGACTGCTTGCTCCGCAACATTGCGCCACAAATGCCTGAAAACCGGAAATGATCTGATTTATGACGCCGGCATCGCGGAAATTTCTATACTTATCGACAGATGCGGAATTGTTGACAGGCCCAATAATCATACTTTATCCCTAACAGCAGAAGGTTGAGGAGCCTTCTCAGGGGAGGAAAAATAATGAATCGCAAGCTTCTTGCGGCCAGTTCGGTCGCGTGCCTGATGCTGTCCGGCGCGGCCTTTGCCGCCGACCTGACCGTCGGGTTTTCCCAGATCGGGTCCGAATCCGGGTGGCGGGCTGCCGAAACGACGGTGACGCAGCAACAGGCCAAGGAACGCGGGATCGACCTGAAATTTGCCGATGCTCAGCAGAAGCAGGAAAACCAGATAAAGGCCGTCCGCGGCTTTATCGCGCAGGGTGTGGACGCCATCCTGATCGCTCCGGTCGTCGCGACCGGCTGGGACGACGTTCTGGCCGAAGCCAAGGATGCCGAAATTCCCGTCATCCTGCTGGACCGTCAGATCGACGCGCCCGAGGATCTGTATCTGACCGCCGTTACCTCGGACCAGGTCTATGAAGGCAAGGTCGCGGGCGAATGGCTGGTGAAGGACGTCGGCGACAAGGCCTGCAAGGTGGTCGAGCTTCAGGGCACCACCGGGTCGTCCCCGGCGATCAACCGCAAGAAAGGCTTCGAAGACGCCATCGCCGGCCATGCCAACATCACCATTGCCCGCAGCCAGACCGGTGACTTCACCCGGACCAAGGGCAAGGAAGTGATGGAAAGCTTCATCAAGGCCGAAAATGGCGGCAAGGATATCTGCGCTGTCTATGCCCATAACGACGACATGGCGGTGGGCGCGATCCAGGCGATCAAGGAAGCCGGCCTGAAGCCCGGGACCGATATCAAGGTCGTCTCGATCGATGCCGTGCCGGACATCTTCCTGGCCATGTCCGAGGGCGAAGCCAACGCCACTGTCGAACTGACGCCGAACATGGCCGGCCCCGCCTTCGACGCGCTCGACAAGTTCCTGGCCGACGGCACCCAGCCGGCAAAATGGATCCAGACCGAGTCGAAACTGTTCACCCAGGCCGATGACCCCAAGGGCGTCTACGAGTCCAAGAAGGACCTCGGCTACTGAGTGGCTGAGGGGCGGGGTGCCATAAGCTTCGCCCCTCTCCCTTTTGGGAAATGACGCATGACAGATGATGCGCTGCTTTCGGCGCAGGGAATCGACAAGTCGTTCTTTGGTGTCAAGGTTCTGGACAATGTCGACTTCACCCTGCGGGCGGGCGAGATCCATGCCCTGCTGGGCGAAAACGGGGCGGGCAAGTCCACGCTGGTCAAGATCCTGACCGGGGCTTATCGTCGGGATGCGGGCCGAATGCAGTTGGCCGGGGCCGAGGTCGAACCGCGCTCGGTCGCCGAGGCGCAGGATCTGGGCATAGGCACGGTCTATCAGGAGGTGAACCTTCTCGACAACCTGACCGTTGCCGAGAACCTGTATCTGGGCCGCCAGCCACGACGCATGGGTCTGGTCGACCGGCGCAGGATGCGCGCGGATGCGACCGGGCTGCTGGCGCATTACGGCATCAACGCCGACCCCGATGAAACCCTTGCCCATTACCCGGTGGCCGTCCGCCAGATCATTGCCATTGCCCGCGCAGTCGACCTGTCCGGCAAGGTGCTGTTCCTGGACGAACCCACTGCCAGCCTTGATGCGCGCGAGGTTCAGGCCCTGTTCGGCGTGCTGCGCCAATTGCGCGCACAGGGTATGGGTATTGTCATCATCACTCATTTTCTCGATCAGGTTTACCAGATCGCCGATCGCGTCACAGTGCTGCGCAATGGCCGCATGATTGGCAGCCGGGCGATCTCCGAGCTTCCACGCCGCGAACTCGTCTCGCTGATGCTGGGCCGGGAACTGGCCGAGGCGACGGGGCATCGCGATCCGGGCGCGGTCGTGCCCGATACCCCCGCTGCTTTCCAGTTCGAAGATTACGGCAAACGCGGTTCGATCGCGCCCTTCAACCTGGATATTCGGCCGGGAGAGGTCGTGGGCATTGCCGGGCTTCTTGGCTCTGGCCGGACCGAGACCGCACGCCTGCTGTTCGGCATCGACCGTCCCGACAGCGGTCGCGCCAGCGTCGATGGTTCGCCAGTAATCCTGCATTCACCCGAGGACGCGATCTCGAACGGCTTCGGCATGTGCCCCGAGGAGCGTAAGACCGATGGCATCATCGGCGATCTTTCCGTCCGTCAGAATATCGTCTTGGCGCTTCAGGCGCGGCGGGGCTGGTCGCGTCCGGTCCCCCGGCGCGAGGCCGATGCGCTGGCGGATCGGTATATCAAGGCGCTGGACATCCGTCCGCCCGATCCGAATCGTCCGATCAAGTTCCTGTCCGGCGGCAATCAGCAAAAGGCGATCCTGGCCCGCTGGCTGGCAATCGACCCGCGGCTGCTGATCCTGGACGAACCGACCCGCGGCATCGACATCGGCGCCCATGCCGAGATCATCAACCTGATCGGCAAGCTGCGCGAAGGCGGGATGTCTTTGGTCGTGATCTCGTCCGAGATCGAGGAACTGGTCGCCTTCTCGACCCGCGTGATCGTGCTGTCGGACCGTCATCATGTCCGCGAACTTACGGGTGCGGAAATCACCGCTGAAGCCATTGTCGAGGCCATGGCCGTGCCCGGAGACGCCGCATGAGCAAACTGAAGCAACTTCGCCCGCAGTTGTTGGCGTTGGCCGTGGTGCTGGTGCTGATCGGGTTGATCTCGCCCGGTTTCTTTTCTGTCACGGTGCAGAACGGGCGGCTTTACGGCAGCCTGATCGACGTGGGTGTGCGCGTCGCACCGGTGGCGCTGCTGGCCATCGGGATGACGCTTGTCATTGCGACCAAGGGCATCGACCTGTCGGTTGGGGCGGTCATGGCGATCACGGGGGCAGTTGCGGCGACGCTGGTCGCGGATGGCCACCCGGTTCCCGTGGTGCTGGCGGTATCGCTGCTGCTTGGACTTGCCTGCGGCATCTGGAACGGTGTGCTGGTGGCGTTCCTGGACATCCAGCCAATCATCGCGACGCTGATCCTGATGGTCGCGGGGCGAGGCATCGCGCAGCTCGTCACCGGGGGGGTGATCCTGACGTTCAACGACCCGGCCTTTTCCTTTATCGGCTCTGGCGCAGTCCTTGGGATTCCTATGCCGATCCTGATCTGGCTGGCGATGGGGCTGGCGGTCGGATTGCTGGTCCGCCGCAGCGCACTTGGCTTGTTGATCGAGGCGGTGGGGATCAACCGGCGCGGCTCGATGTTGGTCGGGGTGCGCGCGCGGTTCCTGATCCTGGCGACCTATGCGATCTCGGGTCTGTGTGCGGCCATGGCGGGGATGATCGTGACCGCCGATATTCACGGCGCCGATGCGAACAATGCGGGACTGTGGCTGGAACTTGACGCGATACTTGCGGTGGTGATCGGCGGCACCTCGCTGGCTGGGGGGCGGTTTTCGATCACCGCTTCGCTAATTGGGGCGCTGATCATCCAGGCACTGAACACCGGGATTCTGATCTCGGGCTGGCCGCCAGAATTCAACCTGATCGTCAAGGCCGTGGTCATCGTCGCCATTCTGACGCTTCAATCCCCTGCGGTCGCGGATGAACTGGCAGTATTGCGCGACATGCTGCGCCGCCGCCGAGGTGCCCAGAAATGATCCGAGCCCGCAATCTTCCCTTCGTCGCGACAGTGTTGATCTTTCTGGTCGCCTATGGGCTTTGCGTCCTGCAATTCCCGAACATGCTGTCCTTCCGGGTCGCCGGAAACCTGCTGACGGATAATGCCTTCCTGGGCATCGCGGCGGTCGGCATGACCTTCGTGATCCTGTCGGGGGGGATCGACCTGTCTGTCGGCGCGGTCATCGCCTTCACCTCGGTATTCGTCGCGGTCCTGATCCGGGCCGGGGTCCATCCAGCAATCGCCTTCGGGCTGGCACTGGTGATCTCGACCGGGTTCGGGGCACTGATGGGGCTGACGATCCACGCGCTGAAGATGCCCGCCTTCGTCGTGACGCTGGCGGGGATGTTCCTGGCACGGGGGGCGGCCTTCCTGATCTCGACCGATTCCGTGCCGATCAACCATGATTTCCTGCGCCTGCTGAAGGGGATCGCGATCCGTTTGCCGGACAAGGGCAAACTGACCTTCCTGGCAATCCTGATGCTGCTGGCCTTTGTCGTCGGCGTCATCCTGGCGCATCGCACCCGGTTCGGCGCGAATGTCTATGCGATTGGCGGGTCTGAGCAGTCGGCCGAACTGATGGGCGTGCCGCTGCGCAAGACGATGATCCAGCTCTACGCATTCTCGGGCTTCATGGCCGGCTTGGCGGGGCTTGCCTATACGCTCTACACCTCGGCCGGCTATTCCTTGGCGACGGTCGGGGTCGAACTGGACGCGATCGCGGCGGTGGTCGTGGGCGGCACCCTGCTGACGGGGGGCGCCGGGCTGGTGCTGGGCACTTTGTTCGGGGTGCTGATCCAGGGTTTGATCCAGACCTATATCGTCTTTGACGGAACGCTTTCGTCGTGGTGGACCAAGATCGTGGTGGGGCTGCTGCTTTTTGCCTTCATCCTGCTGCAACGGCTTATACTGATGGTCTCGGAACGACGGACGGCCATTCGCGCAGCTGCCGGAGGCTGATGATGGGGGTTCTGCGTCGCCGCATGTTCGGAAACCAGCCGCGCAGCAGTCATGCCCGCGTGGTGGACGGGCTGGGGCGCGCGATCATTTCCGGCGAATTCGCTGAAGGAGAGACCCTTCCGGGCGACCCCCAGCTGCTGGAGCGGTTCGGCGTTTCGCGCAGCGTGCTGCGCGAGGCGATGAAGACACTGTCCGCAAAGGGCCTGATCTGCGCCAAATCCCGCGTCGGCACCCGCGTCAATCCACGCGACGACTGGAATTTCGTCGATTCCGACGTGATCTCGTGGAAGATGCAGGCGGGCATGGACCGGGAATTTGTCGTGCACCTGCGCGACATGCGGCTTGCGTTCGAACCGGCTGCGGCCCGGCTGGCCGCCCTTTACGCCACCAGCGAGGAAATCGTCGAGCTGTTCAGCATCGTCGCGCGCATCGACAATCCAAACCACAGCCGTGAATCCGTCGCGCAGGAGGATCTGAATTTTCACCTTGCGGTGGCAGAGATGTCCCGCAATCCCTTCATGCGTTCGGTCACCACCCTGATCGAGGCGGCGCTGGCGGTCTCGTTCCAGATATCGTCTCCTGCGCTCAGCCCAGAGGGGATCTCTCGCTGCGCCTCGCAGCATCTGCGTATTGCAAGTGCGATCGCCGCGCGCGATCCCGATGCTGCCGACGCTGCGATGCGCGAAGTTGTGCTGGAAGGCGCCGAAAGAGCCAGCGAGGCGATCTGATCGCCGCCCGCGCACCTGTTCCAGTCCCGCCAGCGGGAGCATTTGGACTTCCTGCCAGACGGCAGCCACGCTAGGCTTCCCAAAAAAGTGAGCAGGAGGCAGTGATGCGTATTTCATTCAGGCATACGGCAAGCTTTACGATCCTTGCGCTGGTCCTCGCCTCGTGCGGGGGCGGTGGCTATGGGCCAAGGGGCGGCGGCGTCAGCCAGCAAACCCAGGAAATCAAGTGGGGCCGCTATCAGAATCCGCCCGCCGCCAAGGTGGCGGGGATGCAAAGCTGGGTCGAGGGCTTCAAGGCGCGGGCGCGTTCGCAAGGGATCAGCGACGCAACGCTGAGCCTGGCATTCCGCGACGTGACGTATAACCCCGAAGTCATCCGCCGTAGCCAAAGTCAGGCCGAGTTCAAGAAATCCCTGTGGGAGTATCTGGAAAACGCCGTGTCGGAAAAGCGGCAGACGAATGGTCGCGCGGCGCTATCCCGCTTCTCCGGTCCGCTGAGCCGGGTCGAGGCGACCTATGGAGTCGACAAGGAGGTCGTGACCGCCGTCTGGGGCATGGAATCCACCTATGGCGAGCGGCGTGGCGACATGCCCCTGATCGAGGCGCTGTCAACGCTGAGCTATGAAGGATATCGCGGCGACTTCTTCCGCAGCCAGCTGATGGCGGCGCTGCGCATCCTGCAATCGGGCGATATCGACCCTGGGCACATGTCGGGCAGCTGGGCGGGGGCGATGGGGCATACCCAGTTCATCCCGACCACTTATCTTGCCTATGCCGTCGATTTCACCGGCGACGGCCGCCGCGACATCTGGTCGAACGACCCGACGGATTCGCTGGCCTCGACGGCGAACTACCTGGCGAAATCCGGTTGGCAGCACGGTCTGCCCGCGGCCGTCGAAGTGACCTTGCCGCCGGGATTCAACACCGGCCTTGCGGGCAAGGGCAAGCGGCGCAGCGTTGCCGACTGGCAGGCGCTGGGTGTCCGGCAGGCGACATCGCGCCCGCTGCCGCCCGCCGGAACCTCGACCGAGCTTCTGATCCCCGGCGGTCCGTCGGGTGCGGCCTTCCTGATCACGCGGAACTTCCATGCGATCCTGCGCTATAACAATGCCGACAGTTACGCGCTGGCGGTGGCGCTGCTGGCGGACCGGCTCAAGGGTTATCCGGGCCTGTCCAATCCCTGGCCCGCGGACGCGCCCGGCCTGCGCCTTGAACAGCGCAAGGAGATGCAGCGCCTGTTGACGGCGCGCGGCTTCGATACGCAGGGGGTGGATGGCAATGTCGGATCGAATACGATTTCGGCGATCCGGTCCTATCAATCCGCGCGCGGGCTTCCAGTGACGGGAGAACCCAGCGCGGCGCTGCTGGATCAGTTGCGGCGCGGCTGATGATGACAGGCCGCCCCCGCCTTTGCAGGGGCGGCCTTTTTCTCGATCCGGTCAGGCGTTGCGAAGCTCGCCCGCACCCTCGCTGTCCAGGATGCTGCGATCGGTCTGGCCCAGAACCTGCGAGGTGATTGTTCCCGCGGTCATCGCGCCATTCACGTTCAGCGCGGTGCGGCCCATGTCGATCAGCGGCTCGACCGAGATCAGCAGTGCCACCAGCGTGACGGGCAGTCCCATCGCCGGAAGGACGATCAGTGCCGCCATGGTCGCCCCGCCGCCCACACCGGCAACACCGGCCGAACTGAGCGTGACGATGGCGACAAGGGTCGCGATCCATGCGGGATCAAGCGGGTTCACCCCGACGGTCGGCGCGACCATGACTGCCAGCATTGCGGGATAAAGCCCGGCGCAGCCGTTCTGTCCGATCGTGGCCCCGAACGACGCGGCGAACGAAGCGATGGTCTGCGGCACGCCCAGACGGCGGGTCTGGATCTCGACGCTCAGCGGGATCGTCGCGGCACTGGAGCGGCTGGAGAAGGCGAAGCTCAGCGCGGGCATGACCTTGCGGAAGAAGGTCATCGGATTCACCCCGGTCAGGGTCAGCAGCAGCGCGTGGACGCCGAACATGATTGCAAGACCCAGATACGAGGCGATGACGAACTTGCCGAGGTTCAGGATGTCGCCCGCGTTCGACGTGGCCGCCATCTTGGTCATCAGCGCCATGACGCCATAGGGGGTCAGGGCCATGATCAGGCGGACAAGTTGGGTGATCCAGCTTTGCATCAGGTCGATCAGCGCGATCAGGCGGTGGCCCTTTTCCGGGTCGCGGCTGACCAGCCGGATGGCCGCGGTGCCCAGGAAGGCGGCGAAGATCACGACCGAGATGATCGAGGTCGGATTTGCGCCGGTCAGGTCCGCGAAGGGGTTTTTCGGGATGAAGGACAGGATCAGTTGCGGCACCGTCAGGTCTGCGACCTTGGGCGCGTAATTGGTCTGCAGCGCCGTCAGCCGGGCGGATTCCGCCACGCCCTGCGCCAGGCCCTGCGCGCTGAGGCCGAAGCTCAACGACATGATCACGCCGACCAGGGCCGCGATTGCGGTGGTCAGCAAAAGCGTGCCCAGCGTCAGCACCGAGATCTTGCCCAGCGATGACGCGTCGTGCAGCTTCGACACGGCATTCAGGATGGCCACGAAGACCAGCGGCATGACGATCATCTGAAGCAGTTGGACATAGCCGTTGCCGACGATGTTGATCCAGTTGATCGTCTGGGTGATGCTGGTCGAGCCGTTGCCTTCGGCCAGTTGCAGCGCGACGCCGAAGACCGTGCCGATGGCCAGCGCGATCAGCACGCGCACGGACAGGGAAAGGCCGCGCCCCTGCAGCCGGTAGATCCCGACCAGCAGCGCGACAAAGATGACGAGATTGAGAAGTACCGACGCCATGACGCATCTCCGGTAGTGTACGGGATGATATGTTTAGTCTTAGCTTTGCGCCGGGATAAGGGGCAGCAAAAAATAAGCACGGGCGATTTGGACAAGCGCCCGACGTGGCAACAAAGTTCCGGTCCGATCGAATGTCGGGGGACGGAATCTGGAGTTTTCCGGGAATATCAGGCCGGGTATTCGCCGAACGGGTCCAGAAGTCGGCAACCCGAGGGCTGGAAATCGGCGATGTTGCCGGTGACGACGGTCGCGTCATGGGCAATTGCGGTTGCCGCGATCAGAAGATCGGCCCCGTTATGCCCGATGCGCGCGGAAAGCCGGCCCCAGATCTGGGCCTCGGCCGCGCCAAAGGGCAGCAACCTGTCCGAGAACATCGTGACGGTGCGTGTCAGCCAGTCGCGAAGGTCGCGGGCAAAGGCCGGGTTGGTCGTCTCTTGCCGGGCGATGCCGCGCTCGATCTCGCCCACGGTGATGACCGACAGGTAAACTGTGGCCTCGTCCTGCCGTGAAAGCCAGGACTGGATCTGGGGGCTGCGCTCAGGCCGGCGCAGCGCCGAAAGGACGTTTGTGTCAAGGATCAGCATCGCTCAGAAGGACACGTCCCTTGGCGCGACCTGCGCCCGCGGGGCGGCGTCAGGCTCGGCAGGGAAGTTCGTCAGATGCGTGATGAACGAACCGCGCCGTTCAGTCGCGGCTGCCTGCATCCGGGCATATTCCGCAGCCGAAAGCACGACGACGGCGGGTTTTCCACGACGCGTGACCTGCTGCGGCTGTCCGGCAAGCGCTGCCTCGACCACGGCCGAGAACCGGTTCTTTGCGTCCTGAAGGGTCCACATGGCGTCCTCGATATGCTGGCTAGCTATCTGGCTAGATAGGTGCGGGATGATGCCTTGTCAAGAAAAACGCCCGGCGCAAGGTGGCGCCGGGCGTCTTCACTGCAGATTTTAAGGGCAGGTCAGGATACGCGCAGGCGAAGCTGGCGCGCGAACCACAGGGCTACCATGGTGCAGACTGCACCGGAAAGCAGGTAAAGACCCGCAGCCGGAAGGCCAAGCCAGGCTGCCAGAGCCAATGCCGCCAGCGGCGCGAAGCCCGCACCGAAGAGCCAGGCGAAGTCCGACACGATGGCCGAGCCGGTATAGCGGCGCTGCGGCTGGAACAGCGAGGCGACCGCACCCGAGCTTTGCCCGAAGCTAAGGCCCAGCAGGATGAAACCGACGATCATGTAGATCGCTTCGCCAAGCTGATTGCCAGCCAGCAGAAGGGGTGCGATCAGGCTGAAGATCGCGATGGCGACGGCGCCCCGGAACAGCAGTTTGCGGTGACCAATCCGATCCGCCAGCACCCCAGACAGGATGATCGCGACGAAGCCGAAGGCCGCGGCCAGCGACTCGATCAGCAGGAAGCTGGTCAAAGTCTCATTGGTATAAAGATAGATCCAGGACAGCGGGAACACCGTGACCATGTGGAACAGCGCGAAGCTTGCCAGGGGCACGAAGGCGCCGGCCAGGATCGTCTCGCCTTCGGTCTTGAAGGCTGCACGGAAGCTGGTCGGCTCCAGCTCGTGGTTCTGGAACGCCTCGGTATATTCCGGGGTCACGACGATGCGCAGGCGTGCGAACAGGGCCACGACGTTGATCGCGAAGGCCACGAAGAAGGGATAACGCCAGCCCCAGTTCAGGAAATCGGCCTGCGACATGTTCGACAGGAGATAGGCGAACAGCAGGCTTGCCACGATCAGTCCGACCGGTGCGCCAAGCTGGGGCACCATGACGTAAAGGCCGCGGCGACCTTCGGGGGCGTTCATGTTCAGAAGCGAGGGCAGGCCGTCCCACGCCCCGCCGAGGGCAAAGCCCTGACCGATTCGCAGAAGGCAGAGCACGGCGATCGAGATGCCGCCGACCTGATCATAGGACGGGATCAGACCCATGCCGACCGTCGAGGTGCCGAGGATCAGCAGCGCCAGCGTTAGCTTGACGCTTTTGCCATAGTTGCGGTCGATCACCGTGAAGAAGGCCGTTCCCAGCGGGCGTGCAAGGAATGCCAGCGCGAAGACGGCAAAGGACCATAGAGTCGCAGACAACGGATCGACAAAGGAAAAATACCTTTGCGGAAAGACGATGACCGAGGCGATCGCGAAGACGAAGAAGTCGAAGAACTCGGACGAGCGACCGATGATGACGCCCACCGCGATATCCGAGGGGGAGACGTGATGACCGGGCGTCGCTTCACGGGGCAGGGTAGAGGTATTGGGAGTGGCTGCGCACATGTCTAGCTCACCTAATCAGGGGCTCCCGACAGCGTAGGGGGCGAGGGGACTTAAGGGCATTTAGTGGCTGCGTTCTTCGTCTGGTCAACGATGATGTTCAAGATGCGCAGGGTGTGGCAAATTGTCCTATGTCTGACGCAGTCACGATCCCTTAGGGGGTTGGCCCCATCTACACCTTCCCAATGCCCCCTCTTCAGGTGAGGTTACGGCTTTCATGCGTATACTCCCCCGCTTGGCGCGCTTTGTCGCGCTTGCTCCCGTTTTCCTGGCACTGTCCGCCTGCAAGTTGGAGGTTCTGAAACCCTCCGGCGATATCGCGGAACGCCAAAAGGATCTGCTTCTGGCCTCGACCGGCCTGATGCTTATCATCATCATTCCGGTGATGGTGCTGATCGTGCTGTTCTCGTGGCGCTATCGCGCTTCGAACCGCAACGCGACCTATAAGCCCAACTGGGACCACTCGACCAAATTCGAGCTGGTCATCTGGGCAGCACCGCTGCTGATCATCATCTGCCTTGGTGCGCTGACCTGGGTCGGCACGCACCTGCTGGACCCCTATCGTCCGCTGGACCGGCTAAGCGCCAGCCAGCCGGTTCCCGACAAGGACCCCTTCCGGGTCGAGGTCGTGGCGCTGGACTGGAAATGGCTGTTCATCTATCCCGAACAAGGCATTGCCACGATCAATGAACTGGCCGTGCCGGTCGACCGCGAGGTCGAGTTCAGCCTGACCTCTTCCTCGGTGATGAACGCCTTCTACATTCCGGCCATGGCGGGCATGATCTATGCCATGCCGGGCATGGAGACGACGCTGCACGGCGTCTTCAACAATACCGGCGAATATCAGGGCCTTGCCTCGCATTATTCGGGCCACGGCTTCTCGGGGATGCGGTTCAAGACGCACGCGCTTGAACAGGCCGCCTTCGACGAATGGGTGGACGAAGCCCGTGCCGGTGGTGGAATGCTGGATCGTCAGCGCTACCTGGAATTGGAAGCGCCGTCCGAGAACGTGAAGCCGATGTCCTTCGCCGATGTCGATCCCGAGCTGTTCGACCGCGTCGTCAACATGTGTGTCGAGCAGAACAAGATCTGCATGGCCGAGATGATGGCGCTGGACGCGCAGGGCGGAACCGGCCTTGCCGGCACGATCAACGTCGCCCAGCTGACCCATGACAAGAACGTCCGCCGCGGGCTTGCCCGCCCGGTCCTGGGGCAAGAGCCCTTCATGGTCACCAGCTTCTGCACGCCCGCCGACTCGGCCCGCATGTTCGACGACCTGCGCCAGTCGCAGCCGGTCACGCGTGTGGACCAGTCGCCGATGCGTGGCATCGCGCTGCCCCGCCCCGAAAATCGCCTAGGCCTTGGCATCGACATGCCGCGGCTCATCCAGGACGCACGGCGGACCAACGCCGTCGAGCCCCAACTCTGAGCCGGAGTCCCAGATGGCCATTCCAACAAATGTCGAAACCACCTTCCTTCTGGGGCGTCTGAACTGGGACGCCATCCCGAAGGAGCCGATCGTGCTGGCGACCTTCGTGGTCGTCGCGCTTGGCGGCGTGGCGCTGCTTGCCGCGCTGACCAAGTTCAAGCTCTGGGGTTATCTCTGGAAAGAGTGGTTCACCTCGGTCGACCACAAGAAGATCGGGATCATGTACATGATCCTTGGCCTCATCATGTTCGTGCGCGGTTTCGCCGACGCGGTCATGATGCGCCTTCAGCAAGCCATGGCCTTCAACGGGGCCGAGGGCTATCTGAATGCGCACCACTATGACCAGATCTTCACGGCGCATGGCGTCATCATGATCTTCTTCGTGGCGATGCCTTTCGTCACCGGTCTGATGAACTATGTCGTGCCGCTGCAGATCGGTGCCCGAGACGTGTCCTTCCCCTTCCTGAACAACTTCTCGTTCTGGATGACGGTGGGCGGCGCGGTCATCGTGATGATGTCGCTTTTCGTCGGCGAATTCGCGCAAACCGGCTGGCTGGCTTTCCCGCCGCTGTCGGGTATCGCCTATAGCCCGTGGGTCGGGGTCGACTATTACATCTGGGGCCTTCAGGTCGCCGGTGTCGGGACGACATTGTCGGGGATCAACCTGATGGTGACGATCCTGAAGATGCGCGCGCCGGGCATGACCATGATGAAGATGCCTGTCTTCACCTGGACCTCGTTCTGCACGAACATCCTGATCGTGGCCTCGTTCCCGGTCCTGACGATGACGCTGATCCTGCTGACGCTGGACCGCTATGTCGGCACCAACTTCTTCACCAATGACCTTGGTGGCAGCCCGATGATGTATATCAACCTCATCTGGATCTGGGGTCACCCGGAGGTCTATATCCTTATCCTGCCGCTCTTTGGCGTGTTCTCGGAGGTCACCTCGACCTTCTCGGGCAAGCGCCTGTTCGGCTATACCTCGATGGTCTATGCGACCGTCTGCATCACGGTCCTCAGCTATCTCGTGTGGCTGCACCACTTCTTCACGATGGGTTCGGGTGCCTCGGTGAACTCGTTCTTCGGGATCACCACGATGATCATCTCGATCCCGACGGGCGCGAAGCTGTTCAACTGGCTGTTCACCATGTATCACGGCCGCGTCCGCTTCGAACTGCCGATGATGTGGACCGTCGCGTTCATGCTGACCTTTACCATCGGTGGCATGACTGGCGTTCTGCTGGCGGTTCCCCCGGCCGACTTCGTGCTGCACAACTCGCTGTTCCTGATCGCGCACTTCCATAACGTGATCATCGGCGGCGTGGTGTTCGGGGTCTTCGCGGCGATCAACTATTGGTGGCCCAAGGCCTTCGGCTTCAAGCTGAACGTCTTCTGGGGCAAGGTCAGCTTCTGGTGCTGGGTCGTGGGTTTCTGGGTGGCCTTCATGCCGCTTTATATCCTGGGCCTGATGGGTGTGACCCGCCGGATGCGCGTCTTCGACGACCCGAGCCTGCAGATCTGGTTCATCATCGCCGGTATCGGCGCCTTCCTGATCGCTTGCGGCATCGGTGCGATGTTCGTCCAGTTCGGCATTTCCATCTGGAAGCGCAACGAGCCCGAATACCGCGACGTGACGGGCGACCCGTGGAACGGGCGGACGCTGGAATGGGCGACCTCGTCGCCGCCGCCGGCCTACAACTTCGCCTTTACCCCGGTCATTCACGGGCTTGATGCCTGGGCCGAGATGAAAGAGGCGGGGGCTGCGCGTCCGCAGGCCAGCTACATCCCGATCCACATGCCGCATTACACCGGCTCGGGTGTGGTCCTGGCTGCGCTTTGCACGGTCTTCGGCATCGCGATGATCTGGTACATCTGGTGGCTTGCCATCCTGTCCTTCGTGGGCGTGGTCGGCTACGCGATCTATCACACGTTCAACTACGACCGGGATTACTACGTCCCCGCCGAAGAGGTTCGCGCGGTCGAGAATGCCCGCGACGCCCAATTGGCACAGGGAGCATGATGCGATGAGCACCGTTACCCAAATCCAGGGCCCGGCCGACTATTGGGAGACCGAGCCCCACCATCACCCGGAAGGTGCCTCGACCAATATCGGCTTCTGGGTCTACCTGATGAGCGACTGCCTGATGTTCGCAGTCCTCTTCGCGACCTATGGGGTGCTTCACGGCAACCTTGCGGCCGGGCCGGGTCCGAAGGACCTGTTCGACCTCGAACTGGTGGCGGTCAACACCGCCATGCTGCTCTTCTCGTCGATCACCTACGGCTTCGCGATGCTTCGCATGGCCCGCGGCGACAAGGGGGGAACGCTGAAATGGCTGGCGATCACGCTGGTCTTCGGTCTGTGCTTCCTTTCGATCGAACTTTACGAGTTCAGCCACATGATCCACGAGGGGGCGGGGCCGCAGCGCTCGGCCTTCCTGTCGGCCTTCTTCACGCTGGTCGGCACCCACGGGCTGCACGTGACCTTCGGTTCGATCTGGCTGGTCACGCTGATGGTTCAGGTCACCAAGTTCGGCCTGACTGCGGCCAACCAAAGGCGCCTGATGTGCCTCAGCCTGTTCTGGCACTTCCTGGACCTGATCTGGATCGGGGTCTTCACCGTCGTCTATCTCATGGGGGTGATCTGATGGCACATTCGCATAACCATCATGGCGCGGACCATGGGGCGCATCACGGCCATGACGACCACCACGATCATGGCAGCTTCAAAAGCTACATGACCGGCTTCGTGCTGGCAGTGATCCTGACTGTGATCCCCTTCGGCATCGTCATGGGCGGGGGCTTCGACAGTCGCGCACTGACCATCGCGGTGGTCGTGCTGTGCGCGGCGGCGCAGGTGCTGGTCCACATGATCTACTTCCTGCACATGAACAGCTCGTCTGAAGAAGGCTGGACGCTTCTGTCCACCATCTTCACCGTGATGATCGTCGTCATCATGCTGGCAGGTTCGCTGTGGGTCATGTTCCACCTGAACACGAACATGATGCCGCAGATGAACCACGAATTGCAGGTCATGCCATGATATCGCGCGCGGCCCCCCAAGGGCCGCGTCGGTCCAGGTCACGACTGGCCTGGACCCTGATGGCGCTCGCCTCGACGGTGGGCGTCATTCTGTTTTGCGGACTGGGCATCTGGCAGGTGCAGCGCCTCGCCTGGAAAACCGACCTGATCGCGCGGGTCGAGGCGAGGCTGGCCGCCCCGGCGGTTCCGGCTCCGGCCGAGGCGGAATGGCCGGGGATCGCAAGCGGCCCCGACGAATATCGTCGGGTCGAGGTGACGGGCCAATTCGATTTCAGCCGTGACCGGCTGGTTCAGGCAGTTACGCAGCAGGGACCCGGCTTCTGGGTCATGACACCCCTGCAAACGGATCAGGGCTGGGCAGTCTGGATCAATCGCGGCTTCGTTCCGCAGGATCGCCGCGAGGCCGCCGACCGAATCCAGCCCAACGGCGACCAGGCCGTATCCGGACTTTTGCGGATCACGCAGCCTGACGGGGCTTTCCTTCGCTCGAATGATCCCGCGGCGGGTCGCTGGTATTCCCGCGATGTCGAGGCCCTGTCGGCAGATGCGGGCCTTGGCACGCATGCCCCCTATTTCATCGACGCCGACCCAGGCCAGAACCCGCAGGCCCTGCCGGTCGGTGGACTGACGGTAGTCAGTTTCCGCAACAGCCATCTCAGCTATGCGCTGACATGGTTCGCCATGGCCGCGGGTTTGGCGCTTGGCGCGTTCTACGTCCTCAGGGCGGATCGGCGGCTTGGAGACTAAGCCGTTCCCGCGTTTCGGGCGGTGTCAGATCGTGCAGGAAAGATCTTGCCCAGGTAGACACCGGATAGCTTTCCAGCCGCCGCATCAGGACCGAATGCCTGTCGCGCCGCTCCTCGATCGGCATGGTCAGGGCGCGGGCGATGGCATTCGCGACCTCCTCGACGTCATAGGGATTGACGATCAGGGCCGCGCCCATCTCTTCCGCGGCCCCGGCGAATTGCGACAGGACCAGAACGCCGGGATCCTCGGGGTCTTGCGCCGCGACATATTCCTTGGCCACAAGGTTCATCCCGTCCCGCAACGGTGTGACCAGCCCGACGCGCGCCAGCCGATAAAGCCCGGCCAGAAGGCTGTGGCTGAAGGCGCGGTTGATATAGCGCACCGGCACCCAGTCCAGCGTTCCATAGCTGGCATTCAGGCGACCCGCACGCTCGGCCACCTCCTGCTGGATGCGGTCATAGCCTTCGATCCCGCTACGCGAGGCCGGGGTGATCTGCAGGAAACTGACGCGGTTGTGCAGGCCACCGTGATTGTCCAGAAGCTGCTCGATCGCGCGCAGCCGTTCGGGAAGGCCCTTCGAGTAATCCAACCGGTCCACCCCGATCACCAGATCCCGCTGCCCGAATTGCTGATAAAGGTCGCGAATACGCGGCAGGTTGCGGGCGCGGCGCGCCCGGCTGGCGAATCCTTCGGTATCGATTGAAATGGGATAGTCCCCGATCCGCGTGCCGCGCGGAGGGGTCGTCGCCTCCAGCGTGCCGCGCATCGCTTCGACCGAGTCGCGCAGGTTTCGCACATCCGCGCGGGTCTGAAGCCCGACGACGTCATAGCTGAGCATCGCGGACAGGAAGCAGCGCGCGCGGGGCAGGGCCCGGAACATGTCCTGCGCGGGCCAGGGAATGTGGTGGAAATAACCGATGCGGTTCTGCACCCCCCTGTCGCGCAGGGCCGAGGCCAGCGGAATCAGGTGATAGTCATGCACCCAGATCAGATCGTCCGGCCGCAGCATCGGCAGCAGCGCATCTGCGAACTTGTCGTTGACCGCAAGATAGCGGTCCATGTCGCCGCGGGAATATTCCAGCAGATCCGCGCGATAATGGCAAAGCGGCCAGAGAACGCTGTTCGAGATCCCTTCATAATAGCCAGCAATATCCTCCTGCGTCAGATCCAGCGCCGCATAGGTGACCCTGCCTTCGACCTGCAGACGGGGCGCTGCGGCCTCATCGTTCGTCTTGCCCGACCAGCCCAGCCACAGGCCGTCCTCATCCTTCAGCGCCGCTTCCAGCGCCACGGCCAGCCCGCCGGCGGCGACACCCTTGCCAAGCGCGGGCAGCCGGTTCGAGACCACGACAAGACGGCTCATACGACGTCCTCCCACCGGCGCGACAGCTTGCCGGCGGCATTGATGAGACCTACCATTGAATAGGTCTGCGGGAAGTTGCCCCAAAGCGTGCGGCTGGCGACATGGACCCCCTCGGAGAGCAACCCCAGGCTGTTGCGCTGTGCCAGCACGGCGGCAAAGATCTCGCGCGCCTCGTCGGTCCGGCCCAGCCTGCTCAGCGCGTCGATGAGCCAGAAGGTGCAGGCGGTAAAGGCGGTTTCGGGCGCGCCGAAATCGTCAGGGGTCTTGTAGCGGAACAGGTGATGTCCCTGCCGCAACTCGGCCTCGATGGCCAGCACTGTGGCGCGGTAACGGGGATTGGCGCCGGTCGTATAGCCGATCTCGGTCATCAGCAGCAGGCTTGCGTCCAGGTCGTCGCTGCCAAAGGCCATGACATAGCTTTGGCGCGTCTCGCTCCAACCATAGGCTTCGATGGCCTCGCGTATTTTGGCGGCCTCGGCTCCCCAGCGGGTCGCGCGGTCCTCAAGCCCCAGATGCGCCGCGATCCGGGCCAGCCGGTCGCAGGCGCCCCAACACATCATGGCCGAATGGGTGTGGATGCTCTCGCGGGTCCGGAATTCCCATAGCCCGGCATCCGGCGTGTTCCAGCGGGCAACGGCCTGCTCGCCAAGTACCTCCAGCCGGTGAAACAGATCGATCCCGCCCAGCCGTGGCAGGCGTTCGTCAAAAAAGCATTGGCTGACTGCCAGGATGACCGAGCCATAGCCGTCATTCTGGACCTGCACATAGGCCGCATTGCCGCGCCGGACCGGGGCGTTCCCGGCATAGCCCGCAAGCGCGTCGCAGCTTTCCTCGACAATGACGCGTTCATGGCCAAGACCAAAAAGGGGCTGCATATAACCGTCAGGCGACCCGGTGGCGAGGTTCAGGACATATTCGAGATAGTCCTCCATCGTCTTGGTTACGCCCAGACTGTTCAGCGCCTTCACGGTGAAGAAGCTGTCGCGAAGCCAGCAATAGCGGTAGTCCCAGTTTCGTCCCGTGCCTTGGTATTCAGGGATAGAGGTCGTCAGCGCGGCGACGATCGCCCCCGTTTCCTCGTATTCGCACAGTTTCAGCGTGATTGCGGCCCTGATCACGGCATCCTGGTAATCGGGCGGGATCGACAGCGCGCGCACCCAGTCGGCCCAGTAGCCTTGCGTCCGGTCCAGAAAGCTTGCGGCCAGAACCTCGGGCGCTTCGCTGAGCGGTTCATCCGGGCCCAGCAGGAAGACCCGCGGCCGGTCCAGCAGGAACGGCGTCTCGTTCAGCACGAACTCAACCGGGGCCGAGGTGGTCAGCCGCAGCCGTTCTTCACCCAGTTCATAACGCAAGTGGTTCGACCCGCGCCGTACCGTGGCGGAATGGGCGCCATAACCGTGGCGTGGCCGAAGGCGCGTGGTGATGCGCGGCATTCCCTGCAGTGGTTCGATAATCCGGACCAGCGTGCGGCCCCTGAACATCCGCCCGCGGTCGCGAAAGCGGGGGAGGAAATCAATGATGCGCAGGCTGTTGCCCTGCGCGTCGATCTGCACCGTCTCTAGAATGGCGGTATTGCGGCGATAGCTTTGCCGTGTCTCGGTCAAGTCGTCACAGCGGACGGACCAGACCCCGTCCTGTGGCCCGACCTTGGGTTCCAGCAGACTGCAAAAGGCCGGGTCGCCGTCAAATCGCGGAAGGCACATCCAGACGATGTCGCCGAAGCGGTCGACAAGTGCGGCAGTGGCGGCATTCCCGATGATGCCCAGCTCTAGCGAGGGTTTCACGCTCAGATCCGTCATGCCGCCAACCTTTCGTTCAGCCATGCCGCCAGCGCTTCGGGCCCTGCAAGACGCAGATCGGCGGCAAGAGGAACCTCTCCCATCGCGACGGCAATGCCGCCGGCGGCTTGCGCGGAGGCAAGCATGGGAAGGTCATTCAGGTCGTCGCCAAAGGCAATCGGGCGGCGCCCGCGAAAGGCGGGAAGGGTCAAGAAACGGCGGAGCGCGGTGCCCTTGTCATCTCCGGCCGGGCGGATCTCGATTACGCTTTTGCCGGGTTGCAGGGACCAGCCGTCGCCGAGCCGGGCAAGGGCCTCCTGCGCGGCATGGGTCAATGCGGCCTCGGCTTCGGGCGCGCCGCGCCAGTGCAGGGCGAAGCCTTGCCGCTTGTCCTCCAGCAGCGCGCCGGGGTGGTCCGCGATCAGCCGTGCCAGATCGGGCAGAAGCGACCGGATGGCCGCCACGCGGGCGGCGACGATGCGGTCCGGGGTCGGGGCGGCATCCGGGAAGTCCATGCCATGCAACCCGGCGACCGGCAGATCCGGCCCGACCAGGGACACCAGTTCGCTGCTTTGGCGCCCGGTGATGATGGCGACCGCACCGCGGGTGCGAAGATATAGTTGGCCAAGATCGCGGCGCAGGCCCGGTGACAGGACCACATCCTGCGGGCGCGGTGCGATTTCGGCCAAAGTGCCGTCGAAATCAAAGAAAAACGCAAAACGCTCAAGATCGAGCGCACAGAATTCGGCAGTGATATCCTTCAAGCCATCCGTCCTTTCAGATGATGCTCTTGCATGATGACGACGCGCCCGGAGGGGTGCGAGGTTCGGGGTTCGCGACAGACGAGGCGGCACCCACTGCGAAGTAAAGACGGCAGGCGCAGTGGCGGTTCCCGCCGATCCGGGGATGCGGCGGCGCGCGGCCCGCTATTGCCCGATGAATGCCTGCATCTGCGCGGCGAAGGGGCAATTTGACAGCAAGCAGCGGGGCGTATCGGTCGAAGCGATCGCCTAGGCTCTGCCCATCATGAACGGGAAGGGCTATATCATGTTGATGGACCAGGATCAAAAGACCGCGCTCGATCCCCGCTGGCAGGCCGTGATGTCACGCGATCGCAGCGCCGATGGCACTTTCGTCTATGCGGTGCGCACGACCGGCGTCTATTGTCGGCCGTCCTGTGCGTCACGTCGCGCCAATCCCCGGAATGTCGGCTTCTTCGCAAGCCCCGACGCAGCCGAGGCGCAGGGGTTTCGCCCCTGCCTGCGCTGCAATCCGCGCGGCCAGTCCCCGGCGCAGGCCAATGCCGTGCTGGTCGCCGCCGCCTGCCGCATGATCGAAGAGGCCGAGGAAATGCCCTCGACCGAGGATCTGGCCCGGCGGATCGGCCTCAGCACCTTTCATTTTCACCGCCAGTTCAAGGCCGTGACCGGGATGACGCCGCGCCGCTATGGGGCGGCGCATCGGGCGGCGCGAGTCCGCGATGCCCTCGCCTCGGGTGCAAGTGTCACAGCGGCAATTCATGAGGCAGGGTTTGGTTCGGCCAGCCGTTTCTATGATGGTGCCGACAGCGCGATCGGCATGGCAGCATCGGCTTTCCGCAAGGGCGGAGAAGACGCGGTGATCCGCTTTGCGCTGGCCCAAAGCGCGCTGGGGGCGATCCTGGTCGCCAGCACCCACCGGGGCATCTGCGCGATTTCGCTCGGCGACGAACCCGAGCCTCTGCTGGCCGAGCTGCAGGACCGTTTCCCCAAGGCGCAGCTGATCGGCGGGGATGACGCATTCGAGGCGCTGGTTGCTCGCGTCGTCGCATTTGTCGAGGCGCCGGGGCAGGGGCTGGATCTGCCGCTGGACATTCGCGGGACAGCCTTTCAACAGCGCGTCTGGCAGGCCCTGCGCGACATCCGGGCGGGCGAGACTGTCAGCTATGCCGAACTTGCCGCGCGGATCGGTTCTCCTGCGGCGGTGCGGGCAGTGGCCGGGGCTTGCGCGGCGAACAAGCTGGCGGTGGTGATCCCGTGCCACCGCGTGGTGCGCAATGATGGCGCGCTGTCTGGTTATCGCTGGGGCGTCGAGCGCAAGCGCGAACTGCTTGACCGCGAGGCGACGCGCTAGCGTCCGCGCTGCCAGAACAGGGCATAGGCGAGGTAAAGCCCGGCCGCGGCAAAGCCCGCGGCCCAAAGCTGTGCGCCGTTGATATACTCAACCCCGGCCCAGGCCAGCGGGCCCAGGACGCAAAGCAGGCGTACCCAGAGACGGTCGAAGAAGGGGTTGTTCGGATCAACAAGCATGGCCCTGTCTAGCGCAGTCGGGAACCGGGATGAAGGGGGGCTGCGTTCCAATCTGCCGCTTTCGGAGATTGGCCATGTCGCAAGAACTGCAACGTATTTTCATGGGAGAGCAGGATCCGCTGTTTCTGGCCGAAATCCTGTTCCGCACCTGCATCATCTATTTCTATACGCTGGCGCTGATGCGCTGGATTGGCGGGCGCAGCATCGCGCAGCTTTCGATCGTCGAGTTCCTGCTGGTCATTGCGATCGGCTCGGCGGTCGGAGATTCGCTGTTCTATCCTGACGTGCCTCTGATCCCGGCGATGCTGGCGATCCTGCTGGTCGTGCTGGCCAACAAGCTGGTGGACCTTGCGATCATGCAGTCGTCGCGCCTGACTCGGTTCTTTGAAGGCAGTCCGCAGGTCGTCGTGATCGAGGGGCGCGTCGACCGCCACAAGATCCGCAGCCGCGGGATCGGAGAGCACGAGCTTTACATGAAGTTGCGCGACAAGGGCGTGGACGATCTTTCACAGGTGTTGCTGGCGGTGCTGGAAACCAACGGCACCGTGTCGGTCCTGGTCCGGTCACGGTCCGAGGTGCCTGCCACGGGCCTTTATCAACCGCCTGCCCTGCCCGAGGCCGAGCTTGCGGGGGCTGCGGGCATCACCGGATCTGCATCACGGTGATCCGATGCGACGCAGTGGGCCGCTTGCGCTGGGGTCAATTCCGCCGCAGTTTGCGATGCGTCACGGACGCGAGCATATCATGACCCAGCCCCAATTTCCCGGCATCCGCATCGATGCGGCCGAGATCCGCATCGTTCATCTGCCCCTGCTGACCCCCTTTGTCATCTCCACCGGGACGATGACGGACAAGATTTTTCCGCTTCTGACGCTGCGGGGCGATGGATTGGAGGGCTTTGGCGAAGGTGTCATGGACATCCTGCCGGATTATCTTGAGGAAACGCAGGCCGGATCGCTGGCTTTCCTGGAACAGGCGATCCTGCCGCAGATTCTGGGCCGCAGCTTTGCCTCGCCCGCGGAACTGGCGGCGATCCTTGATCCCTGGCGCGGACACCGGATGGCGAAGGCCATGGTCGAAATGGCGGTCTGGGACATGTGGGCCAAGGCGCTGAACATTCCCCTGACTGCCGCCCTTGGCGGCACCCGCGAGGCGGTCGAGGTGGGCGTCAGCCTGGGCATCGCGGATATCCCCACGACCCTTGAACGGGTCGCGACGGCGGTCGAGGGGGGGTATCGCCGCGTCAAGCTGAAGATCCGCCGTGGCCATGATCTGGAATTGCTGGCCGCGGTGCGCAATGCCTTTCCCACGATCAAGCTGACAGTCGATGCGAATACCGACTATCGCCTGCCGGATCTGCCCCTGCTGAAGACGATGGACCAGTTCGGGCTGGACTATATCGAGCAGCCCCTGGCCTTTGACGACATCGACGACCATTCCCGGATTCAACGTCACTTGTTGACGGCGATCTGCCTGGACGAAAGCATCCGTTCCGCCACCGACGCCCGCAAGGCGCTGGTGACCGAGGCTGCGCGGGTCATCAACATCAAGGTCGGGCGCGTCGGGGGCTTTGGCCCAGCCCGCGCCATCCACGACCTTTGCGCGGCCTTCGATGTTCCGGTCTGGTGCGGCGGGATGCTGGAATCGGGGATCGGCCGGGCACACAATATCCATCTGGCGAGTCTGCCCAATTTCTCGAAACCGGGCGATACATCTTCCGCAAGCCGCTACTTCAAAAGGGATATCGTCGAGCAGCAACTTGAGGCAGTTGGCGGGCTGATGCCGATACCGCGTCACGGCCCCGGTCTTGGGGTCACATTGGACCGCCCCTATCTCGACAGCGTGACTAGCCAGCGGCAAGACTTCCGGCCATGACCGAAATCGTGCTGCGCGAACTGGCGACACTGGCCGAGCTGAAAGCCTCGGAGGATTTCCAGCGTGCGGTCTGGGGTCAGGAAGATCCCGCTGACAATGCCGATCTGATGCTGGCGATCCAGCACGAAGGCGGACTTGTCGCTGGAGCGTTCGAAGGTGCGCGTATGCTGGCCTTCCTGTTCGCGTTTCCGAGCGCGACTCCAGGCGTCCAGCACTCGCACCGGCTGGGGGTTCTGCCGGAAGCGCGCGGGCTGAGGCTTGGCCTGCGGCTGAAATGGTTCCAGCGTGACTGGTGCCTGGCGCGCGGGTTAACGTTGGTTCGCTGGACCTATGATCCCCTGCGCGCCGTCAATGCCAGCCTGAATATCGGCGCGTTGGGAGCGACTTCCGGCACATATCTTGAAAACTACTATGGTGTGATGGAGGGGATCAACGCGGGGCTTCCCTCGGACCGAGTCATGGTGGACTGGCAGCTTGACAGTCCCGCGGTGGCGTTTCGGGCTGCCGGAACCAGACCCGCGCCCATGCCGGGGTCCACGCGCATTGCGATCCCTGCCGATCTTGACGGGCTGCTGCTGTGCGACATTGACGCTGCGCTGCTTGCGCGCATGGACCTGCGCAGGGCCTTGACCGAGGCCTTTGGCCGGGGCCAAAGGATCACTGGATTCGACAACCGCGATGCGGCCTATCTGCTTTCGGACGCGCAGTCCTGATCCGGGCGGGGGTCCCGTCCGACGCTGCACCACGAAGGAATGCTGGTAACGATGATGAACCCGATGTCGCTTGCGCAACGGCTTTTGCGCAAGAAGCCGATCAGTCTTTTCGCCGAGCAGGCCGCCGAACAGCGGGGCGCAGAGCTGGGCCGCAGCATCACGCTGTTCCAGTTGACCATGCTCGGTGTCGGCGCGACGGTCGGCACGGGCATCTTCTTCGTGCTCGCCGAACAGGTGCCGACGGCGGGACCGGCGGTGCTGGTTTCCTTTCTGATCGCGGGTTTCGCTGCCGGCCTGACCGCCCTTTGCTATGCCGAGATGAGTTCGATGATCCCGGTCGCGGGGTCCAGTTATTCCTATGCCTATGCCACGATGGGTGAGGGCGTGGCCTTTCTGGTCGCGGCCTGCCTTGTCCTTGAATACGGCGTCTCTGCCGGCGCGGTCGCCGTGGGGTGGAGCGAGTATCTGCACAACCTCATTTTCGTGACGACCGGATTGGAGCTGCCGCGCGCTCTGTTGCACGCCCCGCTTGTCGCCGAGGGATATACGCTGCACCGGGGCGGCGACGGGCTGATCAACCTGCCTGCCGCGTTTCTGGTCTTTCTTTGCTGTCTGCTGCTGATGCGGGGGGCGCGTGAATCCGCCCGTGCCAACGCGATCATGGTGATGGTCAAGCTGGCGGTGCTGGCGCTGTTTATCGTCCTTGCCTTCAGCGCCTTTGACAGTGGGAACCTTGTGCCCTTTGCCCCCCATGGCTTTGCGGGGATCAGCGCGGCAGCGGGGTCGATCTTCTTCACCTTCATAGGTCTTGATGCGGTGTCGACCGCGGGGGACGAGGTGCAGAATCCGCGCCGGAATCTGCCGCTGGCGATCATTTTGGCACTGTTCATCGTCATCGGCTTCTACCTTCTGGTCGCGCTGGCGGCGCTTGGCGCGCAGCCGCAAGGCATGTTCGGCGGACAGGAGGCCGGGCTTGCCGTCATCCTGCAGAACGTGACGGGATCGCCGATCCCCGCCGTGATCCTTTCGGCGGGTGCGGTCATCTCGGTCTTTTCGGTGACGCTGGTGGTGCTTTACGGACAGACGCGCATTCTGTTCGCCATGTCGCGCGACGGATTGCTGCCGCCGGTCTTCAGTCGTGTGAACGCCCATACCCGCGTCCCTGCGGTGAACACGGTGATCGTGTCCTGCTTTGTCGGTGCCATCGCGGCCTTCCTGCCCGCGGACATCCTGTGGGACCTGACCAGCATGGGCACGCTGACGGCGTTTACCGTGGTGTCGCTTGGCGTCATCATCCTGCGCTATCGCAGCCCCGAGGCGCCGCGCGGGTTCCGCGTGCCGCTGTTCCCGGTACTGCCGATCCTCAGCATCCTGTGCTGCCTTTACCTGATTTCCAGCCTGCCGATGATTGTCTTCCGCATGACGGCGATCTGGCTGATCCTCGCCGCGGCATTCTATCTGCTTTATGCCTCGCGCAGATCGGTGCTTGAGGGGCGTGACGCTGGGTCAGGCCTGCGCGGGAAGGGCCAGCCGGGCGAATAGCGCCTTTACTTATGCAGCAGGGTCGTCTAAACGGCGGCCTTTGGCTCCGCGTGTCCGGAGCGGCGAAGGGTTTGGTTCCCTGCCGCGAAGGGTCTGGTGCCGCTCATCGGGTGTTCGGCACCCCCTTTTCTGGCGAAAACATGACAGAACTTCGTATTGCCGGGCCTTTGGCCGCGGCACTGGCAGCCAAGGGCTATGCCAGCCTGACCTCCGTGCAAGATGCCGTCCTGGCGGATGATACTTCCGGTCGCGACCTGCTGGTCTCGGCCCAGACCGGTTCGGGCAAGACCGTGGCCTTTGGCCTGGCCATGGCACCCGACATCCTGGGCGATGGCGACACCCTGGCGCCTGCCGAGGTGCCACTGGCGCTGGCCATTGCACCGACGCGCGAACTGGCGCTGCAAGTCGCCCGCGAACTGGCCTGGCTTTACGGCGAGGCAGGTGCGCGCATTGCAACCTGTGTCGGCGGCATGGATTACCGCAACGAACGCCGTGCGCTTGAGCGCGGGGCCCATATCGTCGTCGGTACGCCCGGTCGCTTGCGCGACCATATCGAACGTGGCGGGCTGGACCTGTCCGGCCTGCGCGCCGCGGTCCTGGACGAGGCCGACGAGATGCTGGATCTTGGTTTCCGCGAGGATCTGGAATTCATTCTTGAAGCGGCCCCGGCCGAGCGCCGGACGCTGATGTTCTCGGCCACCGTGCCCCCGGCGATCGAAAAGCTGGCCAAGGATTTCCAGCGCGACGCGCTGCGCATTGTTGCGCATGGCGAGGCTCGCCAGCATGGCGACATCGAATACCGTGCGATCAGCGTGCAGACGCGTGACCGCGAACCGGCGATCTTCAACCTGCTGCGGCTGTACGAGGCGCAGACGGCCATCGTCTTCTGCAAGACCCGCGCGAATGTCAGCTATCTGCTGGCACGCATGGCCAATCGCGGCTTCAAGGCGGTTGCGCTTTCGGGTGAGCTTAGCCAGCAGGAACGCAGCCACGCACTTCAGGCGCTGCGGGACGGTCGCGCGCAGGTTTGCATCGCGACCGACGTGGCCGCGCGCGGCATCGACCTGCCGGGGCTGGAACTGGTGATCCATGCCGATCTGCCGACCAATGCCGAAACGCTGCTGCACCGTTCTGGTCGGACGGGCCGCGCCGGGTCCAAGGGGGTCTCGGCCCTGATCGTGATCGCGCCGGAATACAAGAAGGCGCAGCGCCTGCTGAAATTCGCCAAGATCGAGGCCGAATGGTCCGGTGCGCCCTCGGCGGACGAGGTGCGGGCCAAGGACGACACGCGGATGCTGGAACATCCCGCGCTGCTGGAAGAAGTCGGTGACGATGCCGTGCAGGCGGGGGATCTGATCTCGCGCTTCGGGGCCGAGCAAGTCGCCGCGGCCTTCATCCGGCTGTGGCGCGAAGGCCGCCCCGCTGCCGAGGAACTGGCTGTGATGACCGAGCGTCCGGCGCCGAGCGCCCCGCGCGAACCGCGCGAATTTGGGGATTCGGTCTGGTTCTCGCTTTCCGTCGGCTATTCTGGCCGGGCCGAGGCCCGCTGGCTGCTGCCGAAAATCTGCGAAGCAGGGGGTGTCACCAAGGACGTCATTGGCGCGATCAAGGTGCGTGATCACGAAAGCTTCGTGCAGATCGCTGCCGCCGCCGCCGACCGCTTTGGCGAGGCGACCGAGCTGGAAGAGGGCCTGATGATGGTCCGTCATCCCGGTATGCCCAATTTCGAACGCAGCAGCGGGGCCCCGGCACCCCGTCGCGAAGCGCCCGCCAAGAAGGGCTATCCGAAGAAGAAGCCCGAGGGCTCGTTCGAAAAACGCCCGCGTGGCGAATGGCGCGAAGAGCAGCCGCAATCCGAAGCCGCCGCCCCGGCTGCCCGCAAGGCGCGTTGGACCACGGCGGAAAAATCGGGCAAGCGCACGAATGACGCGGTGGCCCCCTGGACCAAAAGCAAGCCTGCCAAGGCCGAAGGGAAGGCCGGTTGGGCCAAGCCCGCGCCGCGGCGCAAGGCTGAAACCGGCAAGACCGGCTTTGCCAAGGGTCGCAAGGGATAAGAAAAAGACGCCCGGCCAATAGGCCGGGCGTTTTTCATTCAGTAGGGCAGGCCGACATAGTTTTCGGCCAGCGCTGTCTGGGCCGCCGTGGAATGGGCAAGGTAATCGACCTCGGCCGCCTGCATCCGCGCCAGGAACGATCCTTCGGCCGGGAAGTGGTGCAGCATCCGTGTCAGCGACCACGAAAAGCGCGAGGCTTTCCAGACGCGCGCCAGCGCGGTGGCGGAATAGGCGGCAAGCAGCCCTTCGTCTCCCGCGTAATGCGCGATCAGCGCCTTCGACAGGTAATGGATGTCCGAGGCGGCAAGGTTCAGCCCCTTGGCCCCGGTCGGGGGCACGATATGCGCGGCGTCCCCGGCAAGATAGATGCGCCCCCAGCTCATCGGTTCGGAGATGAAGCTGCGCAGCGGCGCGATGCTTTTCTCGATAGAAGGTCCGGTGACCAGGGTCTCGGCCAGATGCGGGGGCAGGCGCCGCCGCAGCTCGGCCCAGAAGGCGTCATCGCTCCAATCCCCGGCCTTGCCGGTCAGCGGAACTTGCAGGTAATGGCGGCTGAGATTGGCATTGCGCATCGAACAAAGCGCAAAGCCGCGCTCATGCCCGGAATAGACCAGTTCGTCCGCAACCGGCGGCGTATGGGCCAGAATCCCCAGCCAGCCGAAGGGATAGACGTTCTCAAACTCGCGGCGTACCGCCTTGGGGATGGTGTTGCGGCTGACACCGTGGAATCCGTCGCACCCGGCGATGAAATCGCAATCGACGCGATGGCTACGGCCTTGGTGGGTGAAGGTGACATGGGGGGCGTCGCTGTCGGCGTCGTGGATCGCGACATCCTCGGCCTCGTGAAAGACGGGCGCGCCGATGCGGTCCAGCTCCTCATACAGGTCGCGCGTGACCTCGGTCTGGCCATAGATGGTCACGGTCTTGCCGGTCAGCTTCTTGAAGTCGATATGAACGGTGGTTCCGTGGGCGGTGATGATGGTCCCGTCATGGACAAAACCTTCCGCCTGCATCCGTGAACCGATGCCGGCTTCGCGCAGCATGTCGCACAGGCCCTGTTCCAGCACGCCCGCCCGGATCCGGGACAGGACATAGTCGCGAGAGCGCCGTTCCAGCACGACCGCATCCACGCCCGCGCGGCGCAGAAGCAATGAAAGCAGCAGCCCGGACGGACCGCCGCCAATGATGCAGACCTGATGGCGCATGATCTTTCTCCTCCTCGAGCGGCGAAACCGTGCCGCTCATGATCTGCGGCAAAATGGCGCAAGCCATCCTGCCACGAAATGGACGAGGCGTCGGAAAGATTGGACGGATCGTCAGTCGGTCCCGCCCTGTCGGCGGAAGGCTCCCGGCGAAAGCCCCACGCGCTGCGTGAAGAAGCGGTTGAAATAGGCCGGGTCGTCGAAGCCTGCCATATGTGCGATCTGCGCTACGCTGTTGTCGGTATAAATCAGGTAGCGTTTGGCCTCGAGCAGGACGCGTTCATGCAGGATCTCGGTCGCGGTGCGGCCCGCGCGCAGCTTGCAGGCGGCGTTCAGCCGCGCGGTCGTCACCGCCAGTTCGGCGGCATAGAAAGAGGGCGAGCGCTGGTCCCGAAAATGAGCCTCGACCAGTGCGCGATACCGGATCAGTAGATCCTGATCGCGGTCGGCGGGGGCAAGCTCGGTCGGTTCCTGGGCGATGCCAAGCCGCAGGACGATCACCAGAAGCCGCATGAACAGGGCCATGATGGCCGAGCGACGCCCAGGGGCGGACCAGATGAACTCGCGGTGCAGCCAATGGAAGGTATCGATGATCGCGGGAATGTCGACACCGGACCCGGTCAGACCCATCACGGCGGGGCGTGCGACGGCAAGAGCCAGCCGCGCATCGGTCGCCGTCGCGGCATTCAGCCAGCCAAGGGCCGCAGTGACGACATAGCCGTCGGTGCCGGGGTCGAATTCGAACTGGTGGACGCAACCCGCAGGCAGGACCAGCACGGCGGGGGCGGGGATCGACTGGCTTCGATCCTCAAGCCGGATGGTGCCGCCGCCGCTTTGGATCAGCATGATCTGCATGTGATCGGGATGGGCATGGGCCTGGATGCGCCAGCCGTTGGGACCGCTGCGGTCCAGGATCGGCTCGACATGCAGGAAGTCCAGTTCGACATCCTGATCCCGGTCCCCATAGAGGTAGTAATGCGGGATACCTGTCTGCGGGGTCCGGGTCATGGCGCGTCCTTGCCCAGGTCCGGCGCCCGAAAAAAAATCGGGCGCGGGAAGGGGTCGTTCAGACCTTTTGTTTCATCACCTGCGTCGTGGTGATGGCGATCGCCGCCAGCAGGCCCACGACGGCAAAGACATAAAAGCCCCAAGGGTGTCCGACGCCAAGCGAAACCAGCGTTCCGCCCAGCAGCGGACCCGAGATCGCGCCGATCCGCCCGATCCCCGCCGCCATTCCAAGTGCGGTGGCCCGGATCGCGGGCGGGTGGTTCGCAGCCGTATAGGCATAGACCAGCACCTGAGCCGAGAAGACGAAGCAGCCAGTGACGAAGACCAGCGGGTAAAGCGCCAGCGCCGGAACCTTGACGGAAAGCGCGGCAAGGAAACCGGCGCTTGCCAGGAACCACAGGATCGCGGCGGGCTTCAACCCGATCCGGTCGCCGACCTGCCCCGCGACCAGAAGCCCGCAGATGGCGCCGATATTCATCAGAAGCAGCAGGAGCAGGCCCTGTTGCAGACCGTATCCGGCCTGGATCATCAGCGTGGGCAGCCAGGTATTCAGCGCATAGACCAGCAGCAGCCCCATGAATGAGGTGACCCAGATGCCGATGCTGTTGCGCAGCAGGGGGGCACGGAATAGTGCGCCTGCGGTTTGCGCCGGAACACCTTCGACCGGGGCAGAGGCGATTTCGATCGAGATGCCGTTGGCGCGGGCGATGGCCTCGGCCTCGTCCCGGCGACCCTTGGCCAACAGGAAGGCGGGCGATTCCGGCAAGTGCATCAGCATCAGCGGCACCAGCACCAGACCGGGGAGCGCACCGGCGATGAACATGGCGCGCCAGCCCAGGGTGGGCAACAAGGCCAGCCCAAGCAGCGCGGTCGCAACCGCGCCGACATGATAGCCCGTCATCACCCGGGTCGAGGCCTTTCCGGCCTGCCCACGCGAGAACTCTGTCACCAGCGCAATCGCGGTCGGCAGGCAGCCGCCCAGACCAAAACCCGCCAGGAAGCGATAGATCGCAAGCTGAACCCAATCATGGGCAAAGGCGCAGGCGAGGGTCGCCAGCGAAAACGCGGCCACGGCCCAGATCATCGACTTGCGCCGTCCGAAGCGGTCGGTCATCGCCCCGATCAACAGGGCGCCCAGCGTCATGCCGACAAGGCTGATCGTCGAAACGAAGGTCGCCTCGGGCTTGGTCATAAAGGGCGATTCGCCGCCCGTCAGCGTTGGGATCAAGGCGCCGAGCACCACCAGATCGAACCCGTCCAGCACCACCGCGACCCAGCAAAGGCTGGAGATCCAGCCTGCGCCGGCCAGCAGGCGCTTATGTCCATCCGTCACCAAGATGCAGTTCCTCCTCGAATTCCGGAATGCGGAACCGTGCTCCTCGCGCCGGTCCGAACGCGGGGCCACTATCAGCGGGATCGATGGTGGTAAATGGCAAAGCGAGGACGGCAAGCTTGCGCCGGATCGTCGATGGGATGAGGGTTCAGGGCCGCTCGCGGGCCACTTCCCGGGCGATTTCCGCGAAATCGGCCAGCCCGGTCGGAGCGCTGCCCTGACGTTGCGTCATCCCGACCGCGCCCGACAGAAAACGCGCTCCGGTGGGCAGGATCGCCAGGTCGCCGCGGTCCAGTTCATGCGCCACCACGCCGCGCGAAATGAACCACAGCGCGTCCGAGCTGAGACATATCCCGCGCCCCAAGGCCAGCGACACTGTCTCGACCGCGGGACGCAACCCGGCAAGGCCGTTCGCGGCAAGATAATCTTCCACCACCGGACGGATAAGTGCGGTGGTGGGTGGAAGGATCACCGGAGAGGCCGCAAGGGCCTCTTGCGCTGGCCGATGGCGAAACGGATGGTCGGCGCGCCCGACCAGCACGACTTCGTCTTCGTAAAGATGGTCGAAGCTTAGGCCGGCCATCTCGGCCGCGCCGGGCAGGCGGCCCACGACGAGGTCGACCAGACCTTCGCGCAGCATCCGCATCAGGTGGAAATGGGGACCTGTCTCGACGGCCAGCAGGATTTCGGGGCGCAAGTCGCGGAACCGAAGCACCACGCGCGGCATGAACCGCGTAGCGACCGTGGGCAGGACGCCGACCCGCAGGGTGCCGCTGACACCGGGACGCAAGGCCGCTGCACCCGCCTCAAGCGCCTGGATGGCGGTCAGTGCGTGGCGTCGAAAGACCGCCCCCCCTTCGGTCAGGACGAGCCTGCGGCCCTGGCGCAGGAACATCGGCTGACCCAGCAGCGCCTCAAGCTCGGCCAAGGTGCGGGACAGGGCGGGCTGGGTGATGCCTTGCGCGCGGGCGACCGCAGACAGACCACCTTCGGCCGCGATGTCCAGAAAGGCGCGGATATGGCGCAACTTGACCCCAGGATGCATAGCAGAATGGTTATCCATCATGACCGATTTTGCATTATCCAAGCCGGAACCGTTATGCGAGATTATGGAAAGAGGGAGAGCATCATGCAAGTTCTGACCCGCCCCTGGGGCGCGATGCATTACCGGATTGACGGCCCGGCCGATGGGCCTGTCGTCGTCTTCGCCAATTCGCTGGGCACCGACCTGCGGCTTTGGGACCAGCTTATTGCCGAGATGCCCGAGGTTCGCGCGATCCGCTTTGACAAGCGCGGGCACGGCCTGTCGGACGAAGGCGGCGATTTCGGTGTCGAGGATCTGGCTGAGGATGCCGTCGCGCTGATCGAACATCTTGGCGTTGGCCCCGTCGTTTTCGTCGGCCTGTCGATCGGCGGCATGATCGCGCAGACGCTGGCGGCGCTCCGTCCCGACCTGGTCCGCGCGGCGGTCCTGTCGAACACTGCAGTCCGCATGGGGACAAAGGAAAGCTGGGCCGAGCGCATCGCCGCCGTTCAGTCGACCGGGATCGGCGCAATCGCCGATATCATCATGCAGCGTTGGTTCGCCCCGGTCTTTCGCGCGCGCCCCGAGTTGGCCGCCTGGCGCAACATGGTCCTGCGGACCTCGGCCATCGGCTATGTCGGGGCTTGCCGCGCGCTGGCTTCGGCTGATTTGACCGCGGCGACCAGTGGCCTTTCCTTGCCGGTCGCGGTGATCGCGGGCGATCAGGACGGATCCTCGACAGCCGAACTGGTCAAGGCCACCGCCGACCTGATCCCGGGCGCCGCCTTCCACGTCATTCCCGATGCGGGCCATCTGCCCTGCGTCGAGCAGCCCGCGGCATTCGCCGCGATCCTCCGGGACTTTCTCAGGGAAAATTCGAAATGACCGAACGATTCGATCAGGGCATGGTCACGCGCCGCCGGGTGCTTGGTGACGCCCATGTCGACCGGGCCGAGGCCAACAAGACCGCCTTCGACGAACCCTTCCAGACGCTCATTACCGAAGCCGCCTGGGGTTCGGTCTGGGCGCGCGACACGATCTCGGCCCGTGAGCGCTCGATGTTGACCATCGCGCTGCTGGCCGGGCTGGGCAACGATCACGAACTGGCAATGCATATCCGCGCCACCGCCAATACCGGCGCCAGCAAGGAGGACGTGCTGGATGCCCTTCTGCACGTCGCCATATATGCCGGGGTGCCGCGCGCCAACCATGCGATCAAGATCGCCAAGGAGACCTTCGCGGAGATGGAGAGCAAGTGATGACCCAGAACAACGAAGTCGACCGCGGGCCCCTGTTCTTCCGCGACCGCGACTGGCACCCCGCCGCCTATACGCCGGGCTACAAGACCTCGATGACGCGTGCGCCGTTCCGGCCACTTGTCGCCCTTGGCTCGACCCTGAGCGAGGAAACCGGCCCGGCCTTTGGCCATTCGATGGTCGGTAATCTCGACAACAACCTGATCCTGAACTTCACTGGCCAACCCGCCATCGGTGAACGGATCATCATGCATGGCCGGGTGCTTGACGAAACCGGCCGCGGTGTTCCCAACGTTCTGGTCGAGATCTGGCAGGCCAATGCCGGGGGCCGTTACCGCCACAAGAAGGACGGCTATGCCGCGCCGCTTGACCCGAATTTCGGCGGCTGCGGGCGCACCATCAGCGGTCCCGATGGCTCATACGAGTTCCTGACCGTCCGTCCCGGCGCCTATCCCTGGCCGAACCGGGTCAACGACTGGCGCCCGATGCATATCCACATCTCGGTCTTCGGTTCCGGATTCGGCCAGCGCCTCATCACCCAGATGTATTTCGAGGGCGATCCGCTGATCCAGCGGTGCCCGATCATCAAGACCATCGGAGAGGACCGCGCCATTCAGGCCCTGGTCGCGCCGTTGGACCTGAACAGGGCGATCCCGATGGATTGCCTTGCCTACAAGTTCGACATCGTGCTGCGCGGCCGTCGCCAGTCGTTCTTCGAAAACCGCAAGGAGGGTCTGTGATGCAGAAGCTGGACTATCTGAAGGAAACCCCCTCGCAGACGGCCGGACCTTATGTCCATATCGGCCTGACGCCGAACAAGCTGGGCAACGCGGGCATCTATCCGGTCGATCTGGGCGAAAGCCCGATCCGCGATGGTGCCAAGGGGCAGGCGATCACCATCATCGGGACCGTGCGCGACGGGGCGGGCATGATCCTGCGCGATGCGCTGATCGAAAGCTGGCAGGCCGACGCCGAAGGGATCTATCCCGGCAATGACCCGCGCGGCGGGGCGGATCCGAACGTCTCCGGCTGGGCCCGCATCATTGCCGATTTCGACAGCGGTGAATGGACGCTGAAGACGGTAAAGCCGGGCCGCGTTCCCTTTCCGGATGGCCGCATGATGGCGCCGCATGTCGCGCTGTGGGTGGTTGCCCGCGGGATCAACCTTGGCCTTCAGACCCGGATCTATTTCGAGGACGAGGACAACGAGTCTTGCCCGGTCCTGCAACGGATCGAGCATCGCGAGCGCGTGAACACGCTGATCGCCCGGAAAACCGGTGACGGCACCTATCGCTTCGATATTATCCTGCAAGGCGAGAACGAAACCGTATTCTTCGACATGTGAGGACAGGATGGGCGATCTGACGAACCGGCCCTGCATTATCTGCGTGGCGATCACCGGATCGCTTCCGACCAAGGAAAACAATCCGGCGGTGCCGATCACCATCGCCGAACAGGTCGAATCCACGCAGGAAGCCTTCGAGGCCGGCGCGACGATCGCCCATTGCCATGTCCGTGACGACGAGGGGAAACCGACCTCGGACCCGGACCGCTTCGCCCGCCTCAAGGAAGGGCTGGAGCAGCACTGTCCGGGCATGATCGTCCAGCTTTCGACTGGCGGCCGTTCGGGCGCCGGTCAGGCCAGGGGCGGGATGCTGCCTCTGGCCCCCGACATGGCCTCGCTTTCGGTGGGCTCGAACAATTTCCCCACCCGTGTCTACGAAAATCCACCGGATCTGGTCGACTGGCTGGCGTCCGAAATGATCCGCCACGATGTGAAGCCCGAGATCGAGGCCTTCGATCTCAGCCATGTCCTGCAGGCGGCCCGGATGCATGCCGATGGTCGGATCAAGGACCGGCCCTATGTCCAGTTCGTGATGGGCGTGAGGAATGCGATGCCCGCGGATCGCGATGTTTTCGACTATTATATCCATACGGTGCAGCGCCTCTTTGGCCCGGACGCGCCCTGGTGCGCCGCTGGGATTGGTCCGAACCAGATCCAACTGAACGAATGGGCGATCTCGTCCGGTGGCCACGCGCGCACCGGGCTCGAGGATAACGTCCGCCTGGACCGCGACCGGCTTGCTCCCTCGAACGCGGCGCTCGTCAGGCGCGCGGCCGAGATCTGCGACAGGTTCGAACGCCCCGTCGCAAACTGGCAGCAGGCGCGACAGATCCTTGGCTTGCGTCCGCCCTTGGCCTGATCCCCTTCACCCCATTCACTGTTTTGAAAATACCCTCGGGGGGACCGGGGGGCAGACAGCCCCCCGGCTTCGACCGATCCAAAGGACCGTATCCATGCCTGCTTCCGCCGCCGACAGTGCCATCTATCGTCAGCTTTTCAGCGACGAGGCCAGCGCTGCGCTGTTCACCGACAGCGCCGAGATCCGCGCCATGCTTCTGGTCGAAGGCGCGCTGGCGCGGGTACAGGGCGGGCTTGGCATCATTCCCGAAACCGCAGCCGCCTATATCGACCGGTCCAGCCGCGAAGTGCAGATCGACCCCTCGGCACTGGCGGTTGAGACTGCGACCAACGGTGTGCCGGTCCCGGCGCTGGTCGCAGCCTTTCGCAAGGCGATGCAGGCCCCGGAACATGCGCAGTTCCTGCATTGGGGTGCGACCAGCCAGGACATCATGGAAACCGCGCTTGCCCTGCGCTTGCGGCGCCTGATCGAGATCTGGGACGACCGGCTTGGCCAGTTGATCCGGTCCCTCGGAGAGCTGGCCGAAACCCATGCCGAACTGCCGATGGCGGCGAGGACCTATGGGCAGGCAGCGACACCGACCAGCTTCGGAGCCGTGGTGGCGGGTTGGGGTCATCCCCTGATGCGGCATCGGGACCGGCTAGCGGCCCTGCGCCCGCAGTTGGCGACGGTCTCTTTGGGCGGAGCGGCCGGAACGCTCTCCGCGATGGGTTCCGAAGGGCCGGCGGTGCGCTCCGCCCTGGCCGAGGCGCTGGGACTGGCCGATCCCGGCCACAGCTGGCACGCCGAACGCGACCGCATCGATGGCTTTGCCGCCTGGATGGCAGGAGTTTGCGTCAGCCTTGGCAAGATGGGCGAGGATCTGATCCTGATGACCCAGTCAGGGATCGAGGAAATCCGCATCTCGGGTGCCGGTGGATCATCGACCATGCCGCAGAAGCAAAATCCCGTCGGCCCTTCGGTCCTTGTTGCGCTGGCACGGCAATCCGTAGCGCTGGCGGGCGCGATGCAGGGCGCGGGGCTGCACCGGCAGCAACGCGACGGCTCCGCCTGGTTCGTCGAATGGATGACCCTGCCGCAGCTTTGCATTTCGGCCGGCCGCGCGATGGCCTTGGCGCTGGATGTCGCCGGGCGTCTTGCGCCGGACGCGGCGGCGATGGCACGCGGCATCGATGATGGAACGGGACTGATCCATGCCGAGGCATTCACCTTTGCGCTGGCCCGGCACATGCCCCGTCCTGAAGCACAGGCCAGGATCAAGGCGCTTTGCGCCGAGGCAGTGAAGGGCGGCAGCTCGTTGCCAGCACTGGTCGCGCGGGATTTTCCGGCGCTTGACCTGTCCGCAGCGGGTGGCTTGGGCACCGCCCCGCAGGATGCGCGTGATTTCGCGGTGAAGGCGCGGGCCTAGCGCAGCGCCCGCCAGATCGACGAAGCAAGGTCGCCAAGATCGCCCAGCCGCGCCAGAACATGTTCGCGGCCAAGCCCCGAGGCGTCCTGTTGCCGGTCAAGCCGCGCCATCAACCGCAGCAGGCGCCGCTTGTGGATGCCGCTCCAGACCTGGACGGGATCGGCGACGATTCCGGCAAAGGTCGTGATCAGCGCGGCCAAGACGGACAGCACGATTCCTGTCAGCACAAGTTCCAGCGTCGAGAATTGCGTCGGGAAAACCGAATACCACATCCCGCCCGCCCAGCTTCCTAGCGCGAAGTCCGCGACCGCGTGGGAGTGCGCCCGCATTTCGGCGATGGGGGTGGCCAAGGACAAAACGCCGGGCGTCGCTTGATAGAAGATCAGGAAGCCCGACAGAAGCACGATGATCGAGGTGGTGATCTCAGAAACCGCGTTGCGGGTTTCTGCATAGGATCGGATCGCGCTTTGGATCAAGGGAGCGGGCGCGCGGGGCGCGATCCCTTGCGAATCGAGGTGCGTGAGCAGTTCGGTTAGATCCGACTCGATGCGGCGCGCGACATCGGTGGTCAGGAAGATCTGGCGACGGTCCAGCCAGCTGGCTGCGCCCCGGGCGCCGCAAAGGCGCAACATCATCGCGACGAAACGCAACAGCAGGAAAACGGGCGACAACGCCACGTTCGCCGGGGCGCGAAGCAGGTCTGCGCCGATGGCTGCGCGATGCAGGGCAAGAGTGCCGCGGATGCCATAGCGGTCAGCGACAAAGCGGCCGATCTCGCTTTCCCGGCGCGTCATCGGCCGGGTATCGGCCGGGGCGGGTGCGGCTGATCCTGGGCGCGCAGGGGGCATGAAGCGGGTTCCTTGGTCTGAGGATTGATCCTTCAATCTAGGGAGGTCGGGGACATGTCTCAACCATGCGCGGAAGGCGCGATGGGCGGTCGCGTGGGTGGAGGCAATGCCCGCTTTGTCATCACTCGTACTTCCAAGATCTGATGCAAAAGCAAGGTGACGGAGGATTTGTCTCGTAATTACGAACGCTTACCTGACTATCATCGATCTCTCCGAACTGCCTTCTTGCCGTGATCCCATGCCGAAAACAGGTTTCCAGCACAGGGGCATGAGAGAGGAAAACCATCTTCATTTCTGGAAACTCCTAAATCTCTATATACTCAGTAGTGATTTGATGTATTCTTTCCTCGTAGCCGCGGCGCCCCTTGCGCCTGTCCAAGCTCAACGACGAAAGGACGGACATGACCATTCCCGCTCCGCAAAAGATCAAGGTCCTTTGGTTCCTGCCGACCCACGGCGACAGCCGTTATCTGGGCACTGCCGATGGTGGGCGGGCGGTGAACCTGCCCTATCTGCGGCAGATCGCGCAGGCGGCAGATTCTCTGGGCTATTATGGCGTCCTTCTGCCGACGGGCCGCAGTTGCGAAGACAGCTGGATCGTGGCCGCCGCTCTGGCCTCGCAAACCGAAAAGTTGCGTTTTCTGGTCGCGGTGCGTCCGGGGCTGCAATCGCCCACATTGGCCGCGCGCATGACCGCGACGTTGGACCGGCTTTCGGGTGGCCGGCTGCTGATCAATGTCGTCACCGGCGGCGATCCGGTCGAGAATGCGGGCGACGGCATCCACCTGAGCCATTCCGAACGCTACGAGGTGACGCGGGAATTCCTGGACATCTATAAGGCATTGCTCGCGGGGCAGACCGTCAATTACGAAAGCAAGCATTTCCGGATCGTGGACGGGAAGCTTCTGTTTCCGGCATTGCAGGAAAACGGGCCGAAGCTGTTCTTTGGCGGCTCGTCGGAGGCGGCGAACGCCGTGGCGGCCAAGCAGGTCGACAAATACCTGACCTGGGGCGAGCCGCCCGAGCAGGTCCGTCACAAGATCGAGGGCGTCCGCCGCCTGGCCGAGGCTGAAGGACGTGAAGTGACCTTCGGGATCCGCCTGCATGTCATCGTCCGCGAGACCGAGGCCGAGGCATGGCAGGCAGCGGACCGCCTGATCAGCAAGCTGGACGATGCCACTATCGCCCGCGCGCAGGAAACCTTCGCCCGGATGGACTCGGTCGGCCAGCGGCGTATGGCCGAACTGCATGGCGGTCGCCGCGACGGGCTAGAGATCAGCCCGAACCTGTGGGCGGGGGTCGGCCTTGTCCGGGGTGGGGCGGGCACTGCGCTGGTCGGCGACGCCGAAACCGTGGCCGAGCGTATCGACGAATACAGGCGCATCGGGATCGATACCTTCATCCTGTCGGGCTATCCGCATCTTGAGGAAGCCTACAGCTTCGGCGAACGCGTGCTGCCGCTGCTGCCGCTGGACCATCCGGTGGCACAACCCAGCGCGGCCGCGAACATGGGCCCATTTGGCGAGACGGTCGGCAATGACTATCGCCCCGCGGCTGAGCCCATCATGCCGCGCCCGGTTCTGGTGACAGGAGGTTAGGGCATGAACATGATCCAGTCCCCGCGCCTGCGCGTCGTCATCATGGGTGGCGGCTTCACCGGCGCCTCACTGGCCTGGCAACTTGCCGAGATGCATGTGCAGGCGATCGTAACCGTGGTCGAGCCGCGCGCCGAACTGGGCCGGGGCCTGGCCTATTCGACGACCGAGCCCGCGCACCGGATCAATGTCCCGGCGCATCGCATGACGATGGACCCTGACCGGCCCCAGGACTTTGCCGATTGGATCGCAGAGGGACAGGCGCAAGGCCGATTGGACCACGACGCCTCCTCGTTGACCGCGCAGGGCGAGCGTTTCCCGCGCCGCGAGCTGTTCGGCGAATATGTGGCCGACAGGATCGCGCCGCATCTGCGCGCGGGCAGGATCCGGCATATCCGCGCCCGCGTCGGCGATATCGAGCGCGCGCCCGACGGTGCGCTGGTGCTTCTGCTGTCGGACGACAGCCGGATCCGGGCCGATCTTCTGGTGCTGGCCACGGGACATCCGCCGCCGGCGGTGCCGAAGGTTCTGGCCGGGCTGACCGGCGCGCCCGAGCTGATGGCCGATCCCTATGACCCGGTGCGGATCGCGGGTATCCGCCGCGATGCGCGTGTTCTGGTCCTGGGCGCGGCGCTGGGTTCCGCCGATGTCATCGCGACACTGGACGGGCAGGGGTTCGAAGGCAGCATCACCTGCCTGTCGCGTCACGGTCTGCGGTCTCGGTCGCACGGGATCGTCGCACAGGAAAGCACGCAGGACTTTACCGAGACGCCGATCACCAGCGTGGCCGAGTTGCTGCGTCGGGTCCGCCACGCGATCGTGGACGATCAGGCGCGCGGGCAAAGCTGGCACGCGACGCTGTCCCGATTGCGCACGCAGGGCCAGCAGATCTGGTCCGGGCTGGATGATCGGGCCCGCGCGCGCCTGCTGCGTCACCTGCGCACCTATTGGGACGTCCACCGCTATCGCCTTGCGCCGCAGATCGGCGCCATTCTGGACCGTCTGGAGGATGACGGGCGTCTGGACTATCAGGCCGCGCATCTGATTTCGGCCGAGCGGGAATGGAACGGTGTCCGCGTGACCTGGCGGCGCCGTGGCGGGCAGGATCTGGTCAGCGGCGTCTTTGACCAGATCGTCGTGACCACCGGCCCTGCGCAAGGACGGTGTATCGACTGGAACCCGGCGCTTGCCGCTCTGGCCCGGCTGGGCATGATTGCCCCCGATCCGCTGGGGCTGGGGCTGGCCACAACCGATACCTGCCGCGCACTGGATGTCAGGGGTCAGGCAAGCGAACGCATTCTGGTCGCCGGACCCCTCGCCCGTGGCCATGTGGGGGAATTGATCGGCGCGCCGGAATGTGCGGCACACGCCCGGTCGATTGCCCGCGAAATCGCCAAACGCGCTATCCTTGCCCCCATTCTGCGGCATTCCGGCCTGTCCGAGGGCCGTGCAGCGAACCCGGCCTGAAGGGCTGGAATCACCTCGAACCACAGGAGATCATCATGTCGATCCTGACCATCACCGGTTTTGCCGGAAGCTTTTCTGCGCCCTCGCGCACGCGGGCCCTTGTCGAGCAGGCCGTGGACCTTGCCGCGGACCGCTTCAACGCGGTGGGCCAGGTCTTTGACCTGAGTGAGCTTGGCCCCTCGCTTGGTGCGGCGCGCCAGCTGGGCGATCTTTCCCCTGAGGCGCTGGAGCTTGTCACCTCACTTGTCCGTTCGGACGCGCTGGTGATCGCAAGCCCCGTCCACAAGGGCAGCTACAGCGGCATGTTCAAGCATGTCTTCGACCTGCTCGATCCGGGCATGTTGCACGGCAAGCCTGTTCTGCTGGCGGCCACCGGCGGCGGCGACCGCCATGCGCTGGTGGTTGAACATCAGCTTCGCCCGCTTTTCGGCTTTTTCGAGGCGCAGCCATTGGCCACCGGGGTCTATGTCTCGGACCGGGACTTCGTCGGCGGTAAGCTGGTGGACGAAGCCGCGCGCGCCCGCCTGAGCCGTGCCGTTGGCCAGTTTGCGCCATACCTCAGCGATTACCCTGTCCCGGTGCGAGGCGAGAGTGCCGCGCCGATCCTGCACGCCCTGTAAAAGGATCAAAGCCCATGACCTTGACGACATTCACGCGCCGCACGGCGCTAGGCTTCGGGCTGGCGGCGCTGGCCGCCCCGGGCCTGCTGCGGGCAGCACCCGCCACCAAGCTGCGCGTCGGCTGGCAGAAAGGTGGTCTTCTGGGGCTGGTGAAGGGGGCCGGGGCATTCGAAAAGACCTTTGCCGATCAGGGCGTTTCCGTCAGCTGGTCCGAGTTCACCTCGGGTCCGCCGCTGCTTGAGGCTCTGTCGGCGGGGGCACTGGATTTTGGCTATACTGGAAACGTCCCGCCGATCTTCGCCCATGCGGCGCGCGGCAACCTGGTGTTCGTCGGGGCAAGCGAAGGATCCCGTGAAGGCCATGCGATCCTGGTTCCGAGGGACTCGGCCATTCAGTCGCTTGCGGACCTGAAGGGCCAGAAGGTCGCTTTCAAACGTGGCAGCTCGGCCCATTATGCGACGATCAAGCTGCTTCAGACGGCCGGGCTGACGCTGGATGACATTCAGCCGCAGGACCTGTCGCCACCAGACGCGATTGCCGCCTTCGATGCCGGTGCGATTGGCGCCTGGGCGATCTGGGATCCATATTTCGCGATGGCCGAAGCACGCCCGAACACACGCGTCCTGCAGACGACCGCCATTGTCGAGCCGGATTACGGCTTCTTTTCCGCAAATAAGGATTACGCCAAGGACAATCCCCTTCTGGTTCGCCGCGTGGTCGAGACGATCCGTCAGGTTGGTGAGCAGGGCCAGGCCGATCTGCCCGCCACGATCAAGACTTTCGCCAAGGAAACGGGGTTAAGCGAGGCGGTTCTGGAACGCGCGCTGACCCGCAAGGGCGCCGATCTGGGCAAGCAAGGGTTCGTCGAGGATCGGCACGTCACCTATGAACAGGGCGTCGCTGACGAATTCTACAAGCTGGGCATCATTCCCCGCCAGCTTGACATCGCTTCGGTTGTCTGGACCCCGCAAACCTCGAGCTGACGGAGATAGCAGATGAGTCTGACTGACAGCCTTGGTCCCGCCCGGGATCGCAGCGCGGGGTGGCGGCTGCGGCTTCCCAAGGCGGAAAGCCTGCTGCCTTACGCCGTCCCGGCCGCAATCCTTGCACTGTGGGAGATCGCGGGCGCGGCAGGCCTGATCGCCGACACCATCATGCCGCGCCCGTCGACGATCCTGTCGACCGCGGTGCAAATGACGCTGTCGGGGGAGTTGCTCACCCATCTGGGCGTTTCGGCCATGCGCGCGCTGGCCGGGCTTCTGGTCGGGGGCGGCATCGGCTTTGCTTTGGGCGTGGGAAACGGCGTCTCCCGACTTAGCGAGACATTGACGGATTCGACCCTGCAAATGGTCCGCAACATTCCGCACCTGGCGCTAATCCCCCTGGTCATCCTGTGGTTCGGGATTGGCGAGGGCGCGAAGCTGTTTCTTGTCGCGCTGGGAGTATTCTTTCCAATCTACCTGAACACGCTTTACGGCATCCGCAATGTCGATCCGCAATTGATCGAGATGGGCCGGGCCTATGGCATGACCGGGCGGCAACTGTTCCGGCGGATCGTGCTGCCGGGGGCGCTGCCGTCGATCTTTGTCGGGCTGCGCTATGGGCTGGGGATCATGTGGCTGACGCTGATCGTGGCCGAAACGCTTTCAGCATCTTCGGGGCTTGGCTACATGGCGATGAAGGCCCGCGAATTCATGGTGCTGGACGTCGTCGTGCTGTCGATCCTGCTTTACGCGGCACTTGGCAAGCTTGCCGATACGCTGACCCGCGCGCTGGAACGCCGCGCGCTGCAATGGAGCCCCGCCTATGCAGGCCGTTAACATCCTGCCCCGCGACATCCCGGTCCCGCCAATGCTGCGCGAGAATACCGGCGTCACCGTAAGGCTGGCGAATGTCTCGCGCAGCTTCGACGGGAACCGCGTCCTGAACAACCTCGACCTTGAGGTTCGGCCGGGCGAGTTCGTGTCGATCGTCGGGAAAAGCGGCTGCGGCAAGTCCACTTTGCTGCGCCTGATCGCGGGGCTGGACCGCCCGACCACTGGCAGCGTGACCGTGGACGGAGTGCCAGCCGAACGGGCCGGAGACCGCCTGCGCATCATGTTCCAGGAACCGCGCCTGCTGCCTTGGGCCTCAGTGGCCGATAATGTCGCGGTCGGCCTGCGCGAAGGGCCCGATCCTACGGCGGTGGAATGCGCTCTGGCCTCGGTCCAGCTTTCCGACAAGGCCGGGGATTGGCCCGCGCAGTTGTCCGGCGGCCAGCGTCAGCGCGTCGCGCTGGCACGGGCATTGGTCAGTAACCCGAAGCTGCTGGTCCTTGACGAACCATTGGGGGCGCTGGACGCGCTGACGCGGCTGACCATGCAGAACCTGATCCGCGACATGCATGCCAAAGCGGGCTTCACTGCCGTCCTTGTCACCCACGACGTGGCCGAGGCCGTGGCCTTGTCCGACCGGGTTATCGTGCTGGGGCAGGGCGGAATCCTGCACCGCGTCGATATCCTGCGCGTCGGCCCCGTGCGGCGTGGCAGCGCCGAAATCGCCGCTATCGAGGCCGAGATCGTTGACGCGATCTTCGCTGCCTGATCTGCCCTGAAATCCGTCACCGTCGCAAGCTCTGCACAAGGATGCGGCAGTGCAGCGGGATCGGATCCTTGGCGCCTTGCCCTGCGTTGCCTTTGACACACGGGGAATGGCAAGGCGGGGGCGGATCCACTGGGCCGGGCATGGAAAAGCGTCTTACGATCGTCATCGTCGAACCCGACAAGGAACGCGCATTGCCCATTGTCGACGGGCTGCGCGAACTGGGTGACCATGACATCCGCATCATCGCCGAGGAAACCGGTCTGGCCCGCCAGATCGCCGAGTTTCGGCCCGATGTCGTGCTGATCGATCTTGCAAATCCCTCCCGAGACATTCTTGAGGAACTGGCGCTGGCCTCTGGCCCGACCGAACGACCGGTCGCCATGTTCGTCGACCGCTCGGACGAGCAATTGACCCGCGCCGCGATTGAGGCGGGTGTATCGGCCTATGTCGTGGACGGGCTGCGCCCCGACCGGATCAAGCCGATCCTGGACGCCGCGATTGCGCGCTTCCACATGTTCCAGCGGATGCGCACGGAACTGGCCGCAACCCGCGCCGCGCTGGAAGAGCGCAAGATCATTGACCGCGCCAAGGCAGTGTTGATGAAAGCGCGCGGGATCGATGAAGAGGCCGCCTATGCGCTGCTGCGCAAGACCGCGATGGATCAGGGCAAGCGCGTGGCCGACATCGCCCAGCAACTGGTGATGGCGGCGGGGCTGCTGACATGCCGCTGACCCGGCTGCGCCTTGGCTATCTGCCGCTGATCGATGCGGCCCCGCTGGTCATTGCGCAGGAAATGGGCTTTGCCGCGGAAGAGGGGTTGCAGCTGGACCTGGTCCGCCTGACGGCCTGGGCTCAAAGCCGCGACATGCTGGGGGCGGGGCTGATCGACGCGGCGCATATGCTGGTGCCGATGCCTGTCGGACAGGCGCTGGGGCTGGGTCCGGATCTGCCGGCCTTCGACCTGGTCATGTTCCTGTCGCAGGGCGGTCAGGCCATCGCCGTCAACAACCGGATCGAGCAGCAGTTGCGGGCAATCGGGCATCCTTTCGACTTCGCGGATGCTTTGGCCGCTGGCCGTGCCCTGCGTCGGGTCGTGCAGGGCCGGTTGCGCGTGGGCGTGCCGTTTCTGTTTTCGACGCAGCTGGAACTGGTCAGCCATTGGCTTCTGGCCAGCGGCTTTGGCGCGGCCGAGCTTGAGCTTGTGACCGTGCCGCCTCCCAAGATGGCCGAGGTCATGGCCGCGGGCGAGGTGGACGCCTTTTGCGTGGGCGAGCCCTGGGCCTCATTCGCCGTCGATAGCGGTGGCGCAGCCCTGCTTCTGCCCGGCGCGGCCATCTGGTCGGCGGCGCCGGAAAAAGGACTGGTCCTGCGCCGCGACTTTGCCGACACCCGCCCGGACGAGACCGGCGCGCTGATGCGGGCCTTGTGGCGGGCCGGACGCTGGCTGGACGAACTCGGCCACCGCGCCCTTGCATCTGAAATCCTGTCGCGTCCCGCCTATCTGGACCTGCCTCCTGAACTGGCAGAGCGTGGCTTCGCCGGCAGGCTGATGATCGCCTCGGGTGGAGAGCTGCGCGAGGCACCGGGTTTCATCGCCTTTCACGCCGGAGCGGCCAGCTTTCCGTGGAAAAGCATTGCGGCGATGATCGCGGACAGGATCGCGCGGCGTCGCGGGCTGGACGTGGCCGAGGCGATGGCGCGCGCGATGCCGCATTTTCGCACCGATCTTTACCGCCAGCATCTGCGTCCTGCTGGCGCCGCGCTGCCTGGCGCGTCCCTGCGGCTTGAAGGTGCGCTGTCGCAAGATCGTGTCGTCCCGGCGGAAAAGGGGCAGATGATTCTGCGCGCCGACCGTTTCTTCGACGGCTTCACATTCGAACCCCCGGTGGCGCCCTGACCCAAGGCTGATCGTTCGCCGGGCAGTTTGCCGCGAAATCGCGCAATTTCCGTGTCGATCAGATGCCTGATATGCGCCCGCCATGCTGCAATGGCGCGAAAGCTTGCTGCGATGCCGCGATGCTGACATCTTTTGGTCATGGCCCGGCGCAATGGCGCGCCACCGGCCCGCTCGCAAAGATGCGGCATGACTGATCCCGCGAGGACGCGGAATCCCCGAAAGCGTTGACGCCGTGACTGTTCGCCCTTTGGCGGCACGTTCTTTGTTCATCGCTTTCCGACAGCCACTGCACCCCAGTTTTGCCATCGGAGCACCCATGTCCGCCTCGACCGACGATGCCAGCCGCGCGCTGAGTCTTTCGACCACCTCATTCGTTGTCTGTTTTGCCGTCTGGACGATCTTTTCGATCATCGGCATCCAGATCCGCGAAGAGCTTTCCCTGACCGAGACGCAATTCGGCCTGCTGGTCGGGATGCCCATCCTGACCGGGTCACTGGTCCGCATCATCCTGGGCGTCCTGACCGACCGGATGGGTGGGCGCACCGTCTATACCCTGACCATGCTGGCCGCTTCTTGCGCGACCTTCCTGCTGAGCTGGGCCACCACCTATCCGCAAATGCTGTTGGCCGCGCTTGGTGTCGGCCTGGCCGGAGGATCCTTTGCCGTGGGCGTCGCCTATGTCTCGCGCTGGTATCCCGCGGGCAGACAGGGCACGGCGCTTGGCATCTTCGGCGTCGGCAATGTCGGGGCGGCGGTCACCAAGTTCCTGGCCCCCTTCGTCATGCTGGCCTGGGGTTGGCAGGCGACCGCGCAGATCTGGGCCGGTGCGCTGGCGCTGACGGCGGTCCTGTTCTGGGTCTTCAGCAAGGATGACCCGGTGACCGTCCAGCGACGCGGCACCCGCGCCCCGTTGCGCAGCCTCAAGGCCGAATTCGCACCGCTGCGAAACCTGCAGGTGTGGCGCTTCTCGGCCTATTATTTCTTCAGCTTCGGGGCATTTGTCGCGCTGGCGCTTTGGCTGCCCCATTACCTGATCGGGGTCTATGGCTTCGGGGTCAAAACGGCAGGCATGATCGGCGCGGCCTATTCCATCCCCGCCTCGATCTTCCGCGCTTATGGCGGGGTGTTGTCGGACCGGATCGGTGCCCGGACCGTGATGTACTGGACGCTGACCGTTTCGCTGCTTGCGACCGCGATCCTTGCCATTCCCACGGGCGTTCCGACGCCAGTCTTCCTGGCGGTCATCTTTGTCCTCGGCTTCTTCATGAGCCTCGGCAAGGCGGCGGTCTACAAGCACATCCCGACCTATTACCCCCAGAACGTGGGCGCGGTCGGCGGGCTGGTCGGCATGATAGGAGGCTTGGGCGGATTTGTCCTGCCGCTGCTGTTCGGCTGGCTGAAGGACACGACCGGGCTGTGGTCCAGCTGCTTTGCGGTCCTGTTCCTGCTCGTCGCCGCTTGCCTGACCTGGATGCATGTCTCGATCCGCCGCCTAAACCGCGCCCCCGCCCTGCAAACCGCCTGAAAGGAAACCAAGCCATGAAAAAGAAACTAGTGGTCATTGGCGCCGGGATGGCCTCGGGCAGAATGCTCGAACAGCTCTTCGACGCCGCCCCGGATGCCTACGAAGTCACCCTGTTCAACGGCGAGCCGCGCGGGAACTACAACCGCCTGATGCTGTCCCCGGTGTTGTCGGGCGAAAAGACCTATGAGCAGATCGTCACGCATGACGATGACTGGTATGCCGCGCACGGCGTTGATTGCCGCTTTGGCGAGCCGGTGGTCAAGATCGACCGCAAGCGCCGGATCGTCTACTCGAACAAGGGCGGCGCGCCCTATGACGCGCTGGTCATCGCGACCGGCTCGGCCCCCTTCATCATCCCTGTCCCCGGCAAGGACCTGCCCGGCGTCGTGGCCTATCGCGACCTCGAGGATACGCAGGCAATGATGGACACGGCGGGCAAGGATGCCGTCGTGATCGGTGGCGGTCTGCTGGGTCTTGAGGCCGCGGCAGGGATGGCGGCACGCGGCGCACGCGTCACCGTCATTCACCTGATGGGCCACCTGATGGAGCGTCAGCTGGACCCCGCCGCAGGCTATCTGCTGCAGAAGGATCTGGAGAAGCGCGGCATCACCGTCCATTGCAAGGGTGCGACCAAGGCGATCCTTGGCACCGACCGCGCCGAGGCCGTGCTGCTGGAAGACGGCACCGTCTATCCCGCCGATCTGGTCTGCATGGCTGTCGGTATCCGTCCGGAAACCCGCCTCGCCAATGACGCCCATCTGGAGGTCGAGCGCGGCATCGTCGTCGATGACGCGATGCGCACCAGCGACCCGCATATCTTCGCGTTGGGCGAATGTGTCGAACATCGCAAGCAGCTGTTCGGGCTGGTCGCGCCGCTTTACGACCAAGCCAAGGTCCTGGCGAAAACCTTGCTGGGTGACGCCGCCGAATTCACCCCGGTCCAGACCGCGACCAAGCTGAAGGTCACCGGCTGCGACCTGTTCAGCGCGGGCGATTTTGCCGAAGGCGAGGGCCGAGAGGACATCGTCTTCCGCGACCCGGGCCGTGGCATCTACAAGCGTCTTGTCCTGCAGGACGACCGCATCATCGGCACCGTCATGTATGGTGAGACCGGCGACGGCAGTTGGTTCTATGGGCTGATGAAGGACGCAACCGACATCAGTGAGATGCGCGAGACCCTGATCTTTGGCCCGGCCTTCCAGGGAGGGTCCAAGCTGGACCCTATGGCGGCCGTTGCAGCCTTGCCGCCTGAGGCGGAGATCTGTGGCTGCAACGGCGTCTCCAAGGGTTCGATCATGGACGCGGTCGCGGGCGGAGCCTGCACGCTGGACCAGATGCGCGCCTGCACCAAGGCCAGCGCCTCTTGCGGCACCTGCACGGGGCTGGTGCAACAGATCATGGCCTTTGCTCTGGGCGGCGAGGTGCAGGACGCCCCCGACGGCATGTGCAAATGCACCGATCACACGCATGAGGACGTGCGTCGCCTGATCAAGACTATGGGGCTGAAATCCATTCCCGCCGTCATGCAGGAGTTGGGCTGGAAGACCGTCGGCGGTTGCCATTCCTGCCGTCCCGCTCTGAACTATTACCTGCTGGCCGAATACCCGCTGGAGTACAAGGACGACCGGCAGTCGCGTTTCGTCAACGAACGCAACCACGCCAATATCCAGAAGGACGGCACCTATTCCGTCGTGCCGCGCATGTGGGGGGGCGTGACCACTCCGGACGAATTGCGCGCGATCGCGGATGCCGCCGACAAATACAACGTGCCGATGGTCAAGGTGACCGGCGGTCAGCGCATCGACCTGTTGGGCGTCAGGAAGGAAGACCTGCCGCATATGTGGGCCGATCTGAACGAGGCGGGCCTTGTTTCGGGCCACGCCTATTCCAAGGGTCTGCGCACGGTCAAAACCTGTGTCGGCAAGGAATTTTGTCGCGTCGGCACGCAGGATTCGACCGGGCTTGGCATCAAGCTGGAAAAGATCATGTGGGGTTCCTGGACGCCGCATAAGCTGAAACTCGGCGTCAGCGGCTGCCCTAGGAATTGCGCCGAGGCGACCTGCAAGGATATCGGCGTCGTCTGCGTCGACTCTGGCTACAACATCTCGATCGGCGGCGCGGCGGGGATGGAGGTCAAGGAAACCGAGCATCTGGCCTCGACCCCCTCCGAGGAAGAAACCATCCAGATCATCCTGGCCGTGACCCAGCTTTACCGTGAGAACGGCAAATATCTGGACCGGCTCTGGAAGTGGATGGGCAAGGTCGGCCTTGACTGGATCAAGGCGCAGGTCGTCGATGATCTGGAAAACCGCAAGGCCTTGGTCGAGCGTTTCGAGATCAGCCAGTCGGTCTATCGCACCGACCCCTGGGCCGAGCTGTCCACCCCCGCCGAAACGCCCAAATGGGGCCCCCTTGCAGACCTGACGCTGGAGGCAGCCGAATGACCAGTTTCATCGATATCGGCGCGCTTTCGGATGTGCCCCAGCAGGGCGCGCGCGTGGTGAAAACGCAGCAGGGCTGCATTGCGGTGTTTCGCACCGCCGATAACCGGGTCTTTGCACTGGATGACCGCTGCCCGCACAAGGGCGGCCCGCTTTCCGAAGGGATCGTCCATGGCGATCGCGTCACCTGTCCCCTGCACAACTGGGTCTTTGACATGAATTCGGGTGAGGCGCAGGGCGCAGATTCAGGCGCCGTCCGCACCTATCCGATCCGCGTCGAAAATGGCCGCATCCTGATCAGCGCCGAATTGATGGCCCGCCGGGCAGCCTGAGGAGTCATATCATGTCTTACATCAATCCTACTGATTTTGCTAAGAAAATGGTCGACGCTGGTGAGGCGAAGGTGTTCATGTCCACCCGAGACACCCTGATCCGCGCCTATATGGCAGGCGCGATCCTCGCCCTCGCCGCGGCCTTTGCTGTGACAGTTACGGTGAACACGGGCAATCCGCTGATCGGCGCGCTGCTGTTCCCGGTCGGGTTCTGCATGCTCTACCTGCTGGGCTTCGACCTTCTGACAGGGGTCTTCACGCTTGTTCCGCTCGCGCTGATCGACCGCCGCCGCGGCGTGACGATGAAGGGGCTATGGCGAAACTGGGGGCTGGTCTTCGCCGGGAATTTCGCCGGTGCCTTCACCGTCGCCGTCTTCATGGCAATCATCGTGACCTTCGGGTTTTCCGAGGCTCCGAACGAGGTCGGCCAGAAGATCGGCCATATCGGCGAGGGGCGGACGCTTGGCTATGCCGCCCATGGCGCGGCGGGGATGCTGACCCTGTTCGTGCGGGCCGTCATGTGCAACTGGATGGTCTCGACCGGGGTCGTTGCGGCGATGATGTCCACGAGCGTCTCGGGCAAGATCATGGCGATGTGGATGCCGATCCTGATCTTTTTCTACATGGGGTTCGAGCATTCGATCGTGAACATGTTCCTGTTTCCCGCCGGACTGCTGCTGGGCGGCAAGTTCACGATCATGGACTACCTGATCTGGAACGAAATTCCGACGGTTCTGGGCAATATGGTCGGCGGCCTGACCTTTGTCGGCGCAATGATCTATGCGACGCACTACAAAACCTCACCCGCGCGCATCCCGGATACGGCGGATGAGCAACCTTTGGCTGTCCCGGCCGAGTGAGGGTTGGATATGACGCATCCCGCGAAACCGACAATCCGCACGACCTGCCCCTACTGCGGCGTTGGTTGCGGGGTGCTTGCAAATGCTGATGGTCAGGGTGGCTTGAGTGTCAGGGGCGACCCCGATCACCCGGCCAATCTGGGCAGGTTATGCGTCAAGGGATCGGCCCTTGGCGAGACGGTCGGGCATGGCGGTCGCCTGCTCGCGCCGCAGATAGGCGGGCGGGCTGCCACCTGGGACGAGGCTTTGGACCTTGTCGCCCGCCGCTTTGCGCAGACGATCGCCCGCCACGGCCCGGATTCGATAGCCTTCTACGTCTCGGGTCAGATGCTGACAGAAGACTACTATGTCGCCAACAAGCTGATGAAGGGATTCATCGGATCCGGGAACATCGACACGAACTCTCGTCTTTGCATGGCGTCTTCGGTCGCGGGGCACCGGCGCGCCTTTGGCAGCGATACCGTTCCGGGGCTTTACGAGGATCTCGAGCTGGCCGATACGGTCGTGCTGGTCGGCTCAAACCTTGCCTGGTGCCACCCTGTTTTGTATCAGCGCCTGGCGGCCGCAAAGGAAAAGCGACCAGGACTGCGCGTCGTGGTGATCGATCCGCGCCGCACTGCGACCTGCGACATTGCGGACCTGCACTTGCGACCCGCGCCGGGTTCGGATGCCGCTTTGTTCAACCTGCTGCTGTCAGAATTGTCGCGCAGATCAATTATTTGCCGTGATGACATCGATAACATCGAGGATGCGCTGACCGCGGCAAATGCGGTCTCGCCACAGGCCACGGGGTTGGCGCACAGCCAGTTGTGGCAGTTCTACGACCTGTGGTGCGGCAGCGAAAAGGTGGTCACTGTCTATTCACAGGGGATCAACCAATCGGACAGCGGCACCGACAAGGTGAACGCGATCCTGAATTGCCATCTGGCGTCCGGGCGCATCGGTCGGCCCGGTATGGGCCCATTCAGCGTCACCGGCCAGCCGAATGCCATGGGCGGACGTGAGGTGGGCGGTCTTGCCAACATGCTGGCTTGCCACCTGGACATCGAGAACCCCGACCATCGCCGGGCTGTCCGCGACTTCTGGGGCGCACCCGGCATGGCCGAGCGTCCTGGCCTGAAGGCCGTCGACATGTTTCACGCGGTCGAGCAGGGGCGGATCAAGGCGCTATGGGTCATATGCACCAACCCGGCAGCCTCGATGCCCGATGCGGACCGGGTCGCGCGGGCGATTGCAGGTTGCGATTTTGTGGTCGTTTCCGAAACGGCGGCGCAGACCGATACCTCACGGTTGGCGCATGTCCTGCTGCCCGCCACAGGCTGGGGTGAAAAGGACGGCACGGTCACCAACTCCGAACGCCGCATCAGTCGTCAGCGCCGCATCATGCCGCCAGCAGGGCAGGCGCGAGATGACTGGCGCATCCTGGCCGAGGTGGGCCGCCGGATGGGTTGGCCCGAGGCCTTTGCCTGGAACGGCCCGGCGCAAGTTTTTGCTGAACACGCGGCGCTGTCCGGTATCGCGGGTGGGCTGGGCAGCGACTTCGATATCTCGGCCCATGCTGATATCTCGACCGCAGATTATGACCGGCTGGAGCCATTTCTCTGGCCGCAGGGGGCTGGGAAGCAGGGTGGCCGCTTCTTCGGAGATGGCCGTTTCCACACGCCGTCCGGTCGCGGACGGCTGGTTCCCGTCACGCCCCGTGACCCCCAGCCGCTGAACCAGGACTACCCGTTCCGCCTGAATACAGGGCGCATCCGCGACCAATGGCATACGATGACGCGGACCGGCCTTTCTCCGCGGCTGTCCCGACACCTGGCCGAACCGTTTCTTGAACTGCATCCGCTTGACGCGGCCCGACTGGGCCTGACCCCCGCGGTGCTGGCCGAGGTGGAAAGCCCGCAAGGCCGCGCCATTCTGCGGGTTCTTGTCACCGAGCGCGTGGCGCAGGGTCATCCCTTTGCGCCGATCCATTGGACCGGAGAGACCGCGCCCGCGGGGCGCATCGGCGCGCTGCTGCCGGCACTGACGGATCCCGTCTCGGGACAGCCGGCGCTGAAATCTGCGCCCGTCGCCATTCGGCCCTTCGTAGCCGCTTGGCATGGCTACGCGGTATCGACCCGACCGGTGCAGCCGCGGTGCGAGTACTGGGCGCGCGCCACGCTTGACCGGGGCGAGCAGGTCGAACTTGCCTCGTCCCGTACACCTGTGGATTGGCTGGCCGAAGGGCGCGAGATGTTCGGCCTTGATATCGCGCCACTGGTCGTCAGCGACCCCCGGCAGGGTATCCTGCGCCTCGCTTATGTCGCGGACGGGCGGCTTCAGGCTGCGCTTTTCGTCTCTCGTGAGCCGGTGGCGCTTTCCCGTGCGCATCTTACTTCGGCGCTTGGCGCGGATTGTGGGCCAGAGGTGCTGGCGGGCAGGCCGGGAGCGGACAAACCAGATGAAGGCGCGATCATCTGCGCCTGTTTCGGGGTCGGCGCGAACACCATCCTGCGCGCCATCGCAAGCCAGAGGCTTGTGTCCCTTGAAGATCTGGGCACGGCCCTGTGCGCGGGGACGAATTGCGGGTCGTGCCGGCCAGAGCTGCGGGCGCTTATGGCCGCGGCCCAGCTGAGCGGGTCGGAGACCGACGAGGTGGCGGAACCCCCAAGGCTTTGCGTCGGCGCGGATTGATCCAAGCTTCCCGAGCAGGGCGGCACGCGCGCCACCCGCCATGTCGGGCGCAGAAGGCGGCGCATTTTCGCCCAAGCCGCGGTCCTGCTCCAACAGCTGTGGCTGTTCCGATCATGGACAGGTACTTGCCTTGACCGGTCGCATCACGGGCTTGACCCCTGCGATTCCGGTTTCCTGCCCATGCCGGCATTACAGGCAACTAGCGCAGCGGGGCAGGCCGTGCATCGCCGCAACGCCGATCCTCACCAGAATCGAGGTTGCAAACACTATCCGCAACCGGCACTGCAGAATCCAGACTTGGGGGCGGTTAAGAAACGGGAAGCAGATCAACTTGACACGGCCGACCTCATTCCAGTTATCAATTTCCCGTTTGTCACCGCCTCAACTGAAAGTGCTATCAACGTCATGGAAATCTTTACACCCGAGGGGCTGAGCGCCCTGCTCGCGGTAATCGGGATCGATCTGGTCCTGGCCGGGGACAACGCGATCGTCATCGGACTTGCGGCGGCCGGTCTGCCGAAAGAGCAGCGCAGTCGCGCGATCTTCATCGGCATCATAGTCGCCACCGTCATGCGGATCATCTGCGCGATCATGGCGACGCAGTTGCTGCAGATCGTCGGGTTGCTGCTGGCCGGTGGTCTGCTTCTGCTGTGGGTCTGCTGGAAGATGTGGCGCGAATTGCGGGCCAATGCCGCCGAAGAACATGCCGCGGAAGAGGCCTTGGCGGACCGCGACCTGAACCAGGATGGCGTTGTCGGCGGCGGAGCGCCGCAAAAGACATTGATGCAGGCCGTGACCCAGATCGTCATTGCCGACGTTTCGATGAGCATCGATAACGTGCTGGCCGTCGCCGGCGTCGCGCGCGAGCACATGACGGTGCTGGTCGTCGGTCTTGTCCTGTCGATCGCACTGATGGGCCTTGCCGCCAGCTATATCGCGCGGCTTCTGAACCGTCAGCGCTGGATCGCCTATGTCGGGCTTGCGATCATCCTTTACGTCGCACTGAAGATGATCTGGGACGGCGCACATGAGTTGTCGCCGCTGATCCAGCACGCGCTGTCGTCGCACTGACAGGGGCGCACCCGAAGCCAATCGTCCCCGCGGCATATCGCGGGGGCCACACTTGCCCCGGTCTGAGGCTTCAGTTGATCAGCATGACTTGGACATCGGCGACATTGGTGCCGCTTGCCCCGGTGACAAGCAGATCATTTGCGGCCGACAGACAGGCATGGCTGTCGTTGTTTGCAAGCAGGCTCTGAACGTCCAGCCCTGCCGCGGCAATCCGGTCCAGCGTGCCAGGATCGACGATCGCGCCGGCGGCGTCGGTTGGACCATCCCGCCCGTCGGTTCCCGCGGACATGAAGGTCCAAAGGCCGCTCCACCCCCGCATCCCCAGCGCGACGCGCAGCGCCAGTTCCTGGTTCCGGCCACCCTTGCCGTCACCTCGCAGTGTTACCGTCGTTTCGCCGCCAAAGATCAGCGCAGTTGGCCGGTCGGGCGGTGCCTGCCGGGCGGCGGAAACGATCCGTTCTGCGGCATCGGCGACATCTCCGACCAGCTGATCGCTGACGATCCGGCCGGCCCATCCCGGGGCGATGGCGTCCCGCATCGCGCGAAGCGAGATCACGTTGCTGCCGACCAGATAGTTCCGCGCTTGGGGCACCGGGTCGGGTTCTGCGGGGGTGCTCAGCAGGTCGCGGACGGGCAGGGGCAGATCCTGAAGAAGCCCCGTGCCGGAAAGCAGCGCGCGGGCTGCCTGCCGGTCCCCCAGCGGCGGCGAGGTCGGCCCCGAGGCGACCGCTGCCAGGTCGTCCCCGATGACATCCGAAAGGATCAGGCCGACCACGGCGGCGGGGGCTGCGTGACGCAACAAGCCGCCGCCCTTCAGTTCGGAAAGCTGTTGGCGGACCAGGTTCATCGCGGAAATATCAAGCCCGCTTGCCAGCAGGATCGCGGTAACGGCCTGCTTGTCCTGCAGCGTCAGCGGCGCGCGGGGCGCGGGAACCAGGGCCGAGCCGCCCCCCGAAATCAGCGCATAGACGCGATCGTGCGGACCAGTGGCGCTGGCGAGCAGGGCCATGATCCGGCGACTGGCTTCCAGCCCGTCCTCGTCCGGGTCGGGATGGCCCGCGGTCAGGACGACCGCACCGGGAACCGTCGCTTCGTTTCCGCGATGCGTTACGGCCAGGGCAGAGACCGGATTGCGGACATGGTTCATCGCCTCGGCCAGCATTGCGGGGGCGGCCTTGCCGATCGCGACCAGATGGCTGCGACCGCCATCGTCGGGGTCGGGGTGGCGCTGGAAGTGCCTTCGCACCGCCAGCGCCGGGTCAGCGGCCGCAATGGCGCAGCCGTAAAGCCGCTGCGCCATGGCCCGCATGTCACGGACGTGGTTGCTCACGCGGCGATCTGCCGGGCCTTCTGGACCAGCACCTCGGCCTGCCGGATCGAGGCATAATCGATCAACCGTCCGTCCAGCGAAACCGCACCCTTGCCCTCGGCCTCGGCCTTGGCCATGGCGTCCAGGATGCGCTGCGCTCGTTCCACTTCGGCGGTCGACGGGCTCATCACCTCGTTCGCGAGCGCGATCTGGCTGGGATGGATCGCCCATTTCCCTTCGCAACCCAGCACGGCGGCGCGATAGGCGGCGGCCTTGTAGCCTTCGGGATCCGAGAAGTCGCCAAAGGGACCATCGACCGGGCGCAGGCCATTGGCGCGCGCCGCGACGACCATGCGCGACAGTGCGTAATGCCACATGTCGCCCCAATGGACATTGCGGGCGCCGTTGGCATCCGCATCGGTCAGGACCGAGTAATGCTCGTTCGCCCCGCCGATGACCGTCGTGCGGGCGCGGGTGCTGGCGGCATAGTCGGCGACGCCGAAATGCAGGCTTTCGTTCCGTTTCGAGGCGGCGGCGATCTCGCTGACGTTCTGCATCCCCAGCGCGGTCTCGATGATGTGCTCGAAGCCGATGCGCTTCTTGAAGCCCTTGGCGTCCTCGATTTGGGTTACCATCATGTCGACTGCATAGACGTCCGCGGCGGTCCCGACCTTGGGAATCATGATCAGGTCGAGTCGTTCGCCGGCCTGTTCGACCACGTCCACGACGTCGCGATACATGTAATGCGTGTCGAGGCCGTTGATTCGGATCGACATGGTTTTGTTGCCCCAGTCGATCTCGTTCAGGGCCTTGATGATGTTCTTGCGCGCCTGCGGTTTTTCATCCGGGGCGACCGCGTCCTCCATGTCGAGGAAGATCACGTCGGCGGCGGAATCCGCTGCCTTTTGAAACATTTGCGGTTGGCTGCCGGGCACCGCGAGTTCGCTGCGGTTCAGGCGTGCGGGGGCTTGTTCGACGGAGAAGAAACTCATGGCCAGATGCTCCTGCCGGAAAGGGAATGTGCTCAGGAAAAAGGCGGCAATGCTTTCCGGTCAAGAAAATAATTTTCCCAGAAGTCATCTTTCGCCTTCGGCACCCTCTCTGTGTTCACCGGTTTCCGACAGTTTTCCACCCGTACGATTGGAGTAGTAGAAGGCGATCGCCTGGGCCCGGCTTTTCACCGAAAGCTTGTCGTAAAGGTTCGACAGGTGGAACTTTACCGTGTTCATGGTGATGCCCAGTTCGCGCGACAATTCTCGATTGGTCAGCCCCTTGGACAAGGCCGCCAGCATGTCCAGTTCACGTCGCGACAGGGTCTGAAGCGGGTTCCGCTGCAACTCGCGCACGTCCAGATAGGGAAAGACCATCTTGCCCGCGGCGACCGCGATGCAGGTGTCCAGTAGCGTCTCGACCGGGTCGCTGCGCGATACGAATCCCGCCGCCCCCGCCGCCAACGCGGCCAGGTGCACGTCAGTGGATTGCTGGCCATAGATCACCATCCGCGGCGCGTCGGCCTGTTCGCGCAGCAGGCCCAGCAGCTTGGCCCCACCCATTGCGGGCAGTGCCCAGTCGATGATCCCGACCTGTGCTGGCACGCGCGAGACATTCGCGAGAAATCCTTCGGCCGAAGCCGAGGTCGCCAGCAGAGAGAATCGCGAGTCGCGCTGGAACAGTTCGGACATCGCGGACATGACCAGCGGATTGCTGTCCGCGATGGCGATAGTCACGGCCTGTTCAAGACTGTGGACGGTTCGGATCATGGAATTGGCACCCTTTGGCTTAGGTCGAAAGTCGGAAGCTAGCGCAAAACGTCTTTGGGCCTGCTCGTCCGGGTGGGAAAATGCCCACCCGAAAGGATACCCGAAGGCAGGGTAATCTTCCGTTGTGAGATTTGTCGAGAGGTGTTTCCTTTTGTTAAAGATAATTAATCAACAGGAAACATCATGGCTGAAGTGATCGTCTTTCCGCAGCTTGAAATTCCCGACACCATTGCGGCCGGTCCCGGTCCGGGGAACACGGACCCGCGCGTGCTGCAGCGCTTTGCCAGCGCAGGCATGGCCGACCATATGCAGGCCGACGTGCTGCGCGGCATGGTCGAAAGCAAATTGATGCTGCGCGAGATCATGGGCACAGCGAACGTCCACACCTTCGGCGTCGCCGGAACGGGGTGGAGCGGGCTCGACTGCCTGTTCAGCGCCGTGCTGCCCGGCGACAAGGTGGTTGTTTTCGTCAACGGCACTTTTTCGGGGATCGACGGGCTTACGCTGCGGATGAAGGCCGCGACGGCTGAGGAACTGGCGGCGAGCCCGCTGGACCCGAAGGCGGCCTCGGTCACTGTCGTTTCGGTGCCGCATGGGCAGTCTGTCACGGGCGAGATCGTTCAGGCGGCGCTGGCCAAGCATCAGCCGAAATGGGCGGCGATGACGCATTGGGAAACCGGTTCGGGTCGGATCAACGATCTGCGCGGGTTCTCGGATGCCTGCCAGGCGTATGATGTGATGGGGCTGATCGATGCCGTGTCCTCCTTGGGGGTCGAGGACTTCCGCATCGACGATTATCCCGGCGTGGATGGCTGGGCCTCCTGTCCGCAAAAGGGGATCTGCTGTCTTCCGCTGACCTATGCGCCGGTGTCCTTCACCGACCGTTATATCCAGAACTTGCGCCGGACGGGCTGCCGGACCTTCGTGCACCACCCCATTCTTGAGGCGCGTCACTGGGGCATCATCGATGGCAAGGATGCCGAGAAGGGTGTCTATCACCGCACCCACAGCGCCTATGCGGTGGCCGCTTTCCACGAAGCCCTGCGCATCACGCTGCAACAGACCGTCGCGGGCCGCGCCAAGTCCTATGCCTTCCACGAGGCGGCGCTGCGCGACGCGGTGACGGCGGCCGGCTGCAAGGTCACGTCGAACATGACATCGCTGGTCGTGCTGAACCTGCCGGACAGCCTGAAGGGCCGCGAGATGGAACTGGTGCAAGCCTGCCGGGCCAAGGGTTTCGGCATCTGGCCGACGCTTTCCGAACCGGTGCAGGTGCGGATCGGCATCCTGAACCTGCTGAACCAGCGCGCCATCACGGACATCGTCACGCGCTTCGTCGGGGCCATGAACGAGATGGGGGCCGGGATCGACATGAAGCAGATCGGTGAACGGCTCGAGGAACAATATCAGGCGGCTGTCGCGGCGGAATAAGCGCGCCTTTGGGAGGAGGCGAAAATGGATATTCACGAATACCAAGCCAAGGAAATTCTCAGCCAGTTCGGCGTCGGCATCCCGCAGGGCGCGCTGGCCTATAGTCCCGAACAGGCCGCCTATCGGGCACGCGAAATCGGTGGCGAGCGTTGGGTCGTCAAGGCGCAGGTTCATGCCGGCGGGCGTGGCAAGGCAGGCGGCGTCAAGCTTTGCGACAGCGACCACGAAATCCAGGCCGTGACCGAGAACATGTTCGGGCAGAAGCTTGTCACGCATCAGACCGGTCCCGAGGGCAAGGGCATCTACCGCGTCTATGTCGAGGCTGCGGTCCCCATCGCCCGCGAAATCTATCTGGGCTTCGTCCTGGACCGCGCCACGCAGCGCGTCATGATCATCGCCAGCAGCGAAGGCGGCATGGAGATCGAGGACATCTCGGCCGAAAGCCCCGACAGCATGATCCGCGCGGTCGTCGAACCCGCCGTCGGCCTGCCGGAGTTCCAATGCCGCGAGATCGCTTTCGCCCTGGGCATCAAGCCGGGCATGATCCAGCAGATGGTGCGCACGCTTCGCGGCTGCTATCGCGCCCTGCGCGAACTGGACGCCACCATGGTCGAGGTCAACCCCCTTGTCCTGACCAGCGATGACCGCGTGCTGGCGTTGGACGCGAAGATGGCCTTCGACAACAACGCGCTGTTCCGCCATCCTCAGATCATGGAGCTGCGCGACAAGTCGCAGGAAGACCCGCGCGAATCCCGCGCTGCGGACCACGGCCTGTCCTATGTCGGCCTTGACGGCAATATCGGCTGCATCGTGAACGGCGCGGGCCTGGCGATGGCGACGATGGACACGATCAAGCTGGCGGGCGGAGAGCCTGCGAACTTCCTGGACATTGGCGGCGGCGCCACGCCCGAACGTGTTTCTCGCGCGTTCCGGCTGGTCATGTCCGACAAGAATGTCCAGGCGATCCTGATCAACATCTTCGCGGGCATCAACCGCTGCGACTGGGTAGCCGAAGGCATCGTACGCGCGCTCAGGGATGAGCCGATCGACGTGCCGGTCGTCGTGCGCCTTGCCGGCACCAATGTCGAGGAAGGACAGAAGATCCTTGCGCAAAGCGGCCTGCCGCTGATCCGCGCCACCACCCTGATGGAGGCTGCCGAACGCGCCGTGCAGGCATGGCGCGCGGACACGAAACGCAACCCGAACCTGAAGGTGGTCTGATGAGCATTTTCCTTGAACGCGAAACCCGTGTGATCGTCCAGGGCATCACCGGCAAGATGGCCCGCTTCCACACCAAGGAAATGCTGGATTACGGCACCAATGTCGTCGGCGGCGTCGTGCCGGGCAAGGGCGGCGAGAAAGTCGAAGGGGTGCCGGTTTTCAACACCGTCAAGGAGGCGGTGGCCGAAACCGGGGCCGAGGCGACGCTGGTTTTCGTGCCCCCGCCCGCCGCTGCCGACAGCATCATGGAGGCCGCAGATGCGGGCATCCGCTACTGCGTCTGCATTACCGACGGTATCCCGGCCCAGGACATGATCCGCGTCAAACGCTATATGTACCGCTATCCCAAGGAGCGGCGGATGATCCTGACCGGGCCGAACTGCGCCGGTACGATCAGCCCCGGCAAGGCCATGCTGGGCATCATGCCGGGCCATATCTATCTGCCGGGAAATGTGGGCATCATCGGTCGCTCGGGCACCCTGGGATATGAGGCGGCGGCCCAGCTGAAAGAGCGCGGGCTTGGTGTCTCGACCAGCGTGGGGATCGGGGGGGATCCGATCAACGGCTCGTCCTTCCGCGATGTGCTGGCGCATTTTGAGAAGGATGACGAGACCCACATCATCTGCATGATCGGCGAGATCGGCGGTCCGCAGGAAGCCGAGGCGGCGGAATACATCCGCGACCATATCAGCAAGCCGGTGGTGGCCTATATCGCGGGGCTGACCGCCCCCAAGGGGCGAACCATGGGCCATGCCGGGGCTATTATCTCTGCCTTCGGGGAAAGCGCTTCGGAAAAGGTCGAGATCCTGACAGCGGCGGGCGTGACCATGGCCGAGAATCCGGCCGTGATCGGCGAAACCATCGCCCGCGTCATGCAATAGGGGGCAGTGATGGCAGCGAAACCCCGAGTCCTTGTAACGCGCCGCTGGCCGGCAGCCGTCGAAGCGCGCCTGGGCGAGATCTTCGACGTGCGGCTGAACACCGACGACACCCCCATGCGGCCCGAGGATTTTCGGGCCGCGATGCGGGAGTATGATGCCATCCTGCCGACCGTGACCGACAAGATCGGCCCCACCGCGCTGGAGGTCGACAGCCCCCAGACGCGGATCCTCGCGAATTTCGGCGTGGGCTACAGCCATGTCGATCTGGAGCAGGTGAACCGGCATGGCATCGTCCTGACCAACACGCCCGACGTGCTCAGCGAATGCACCGCCGATCTGGCGATGACCCTACTGCTGATGGTCGCCCGCCGCGCCGGCGAGGGCGAGCGAGAGTTGCGGGCCGGGAAATGGACCGGCTGGCGGCCGACCCATCTTGTCGGCACCAAGGTTTCTGGCAAGACGCTGGGGATCGTGGGCTATGGCCGCATCGGCCAGGAAATGGCGGCGCGAGCGCATCACGGCTTTGGAATGAAAATCCTGGCCTATAACCGCAGCCCGATCGCACCCGAGGTGTTGGCGCGCTGCAATGCCACGCAGGTCGACAGCCTGGATGAACTGATGCCGCTTTGCGACTTCATCTCGCTTCACTGTCCGGGCGGGGCCGAGAACCGGCACCTGATCAATGCGCGGCGGCTGGGGATGATGCGGTCCGATGCCTTCCTGATCAACACCGCGCGCGGCGAGGTCGTGGACGAGACAGCCTTGTCCCAGGCGCTGTGGTTCGACGCCATCGGCGGTGCAGGGCTGGATGTTTTCGATGGAGAGCCGCGCATCAATCCCAGCCTGCGTGACTGCGACAAGCTGGTGATGCTGCCGCATCTGGGCAGCGCCACCCGTGAAGCGCGCGAGGCCATGGGCTTTCGGGTCATCGACAACCTTGAGGACTTTTTTGCAGGACGCCGCCCGCGCGACAGGGTGAACTGATGCAGGGCGGGGCTCAACGCATCGGACCCCGCCCGCCGGAAGACACGCCATGCACCTATGGCGACAGGCTTCGGGCCGAGATGGACGCGCTGTGGCGCAAGGTGATTGCCCGCCGCGCGCCGGGAATTCTGCCGCTTCTGTCGGGGCAGGGGGGCGATCTTTCGCAAAGCCGGGACGTGACCGCCTGCCTTCAGGCATTGAACATCCGGTTCCACCTGCTGAAGATCATAGACGAGAACATCGCCATCCGCTCTCGCCGCCTGGTCGAGGCGCATGAAGGTCCGGCCGCGGTCGAGGGCAGCTTCGCACGCGTGCTGGACGCCTGTCCCCCGATGTCGCCCGAGGTATTCTGGCGCGGTCTTCAGGGCCTTTGCGTCGGCCCCACCCTGACCGCGCACCCGACCGAGGCCAAACGCGTCACCGTTCTTGAAATCCACAGGCGCATCTCTCGCTTGCTTGCCGCGCTGGAAAACCAGCGGGGGGCAGCCGAAAGGGCCGAGATCATCGAGGATCTGGAAAGCGAGATCGACCTGCTCTGGCTGACCGGCGAACTGCGTCGCCAGCGCCCGACCCCTGTCGATGAGATCGAATGGGGCCTGCAGTTCTTTCGCGACAGCCTGTTCGACGCCGTGCCCAATCTGGTGCGGCGCTTCCGGGACGCGGTGGCGCCCGAACACGGCCTGCCCGATCAGGCCGGACCGCTGGTTCGCTTTCATTCCTGGATCGGTGGGGATCGCGACGGCAATCCGCATGTCACGGTTGAAACCACCCGCACCGCGCTTGGCCTGTCGCGGCAGGCTGCACTGGACCGTTATCGTCAGGGGCTTGAGCTGGCAGCACGCCAGCTCAGCATCAGCAGCGCCATTTCCAGCCTGTCGGTCCAGACCCGGAACAGTCTGCAATCGATCATCGACGCGGCGCCCTTGCCCCCGGATCAGGCGCGCCGCAATCCGGGCGAACTGTTCCGCCAGGCGCTCAGCGCCATTGGCCGCCGCATTTCGGCGACCCCGGATGGCCCGGCTTATGCCCATGTCCGGGACTATATCGCCGAGCTGCGCAAGATCGAGGCGGCCTTGGGCAGCATCGGCGCCGACCGGCTGGCCGAGCGTCTGATCCGGCCCTTGCGCTGGCAGGCCGAGGTGTTCGGCTTTCGCACTGTCACGCTGGACATACGGCAGAACTCGTCGGTGACGACCCGCGCTCTGGCCTCGATCTGGGGCTTGTCGGGACCATCGCCGGACTATGGCAGCAAGGAATGGTCGCGGCGCTTGCGGGCCGAGCTTGCGCAGGACGAACTGCCCGGCCTGGATCGTGACCGCCTGACGCCCGAGGCGGTTGAGCTGCTGGACCTGCTGGCCCTAATGCGCGATGTCCGTTTCGGTGCGGACCCGCTGGCCATCGGGCCGTTCATCCTGTCGATGACCCGGTCCTGTGATGACCTGCTGGGGGTGTTCCTGCTGGCGCGCCATGCCGGTTTTGGCCCGGAGCGGCTGGACCTGCGCGTCGTGCCGCTGTTCGAGACCATCGCGGATCTGCGCGCCGCACCCGCGATCCTTGAAGAGCTGCTGCGCGTTCCGATCGCCCGCCGCAGCCTGGAATCTGAAGGCCGCCGCATCGAGATCATGCTGGGCTATTCCGACAGCAACAAGGATGGCGGCTTCCTGTGCGCCAGTCGCGAACTGGAAAAGGCGCAGCGCAGCATCGCGCGGGTCCTGGCCTCGCATGGGCTGCTGCCGATCTTCTTCCACGGTCGCGGCGGCTCGGTCAGCCGCGGGCAGGCGCCGACGGAACGCGCCATCGCCGCCCAGCCGAGTGGCACGGTCAATGGCCGGCTGCGCACGACCGAGCAGGGCGAGGTCGTCTCCTCCAAATTCGCCAATAGCGGAACCGCCCAGTATGAGCTGGAACTGCTGGCCTCATCCGTGATGGCCCAGTCCCTTGCAAGCGCGGTCGAGCCGGTGCACCCGGAATTCAACGATACGCTGGAAGCGCTGTCCGACATGTCCTGCACCGCCTATCGCGGATTGCTGGGCAGGCCCGGCTTCATCGACTATTTCAACCAGGCCAGTCCGGTCGAAGAACTGACCATGCTGAAGATGGGCTCGCGCCCGGCCCGCCGTTTCGGCGCGCAAAGCCTGGACGATTTGCGGGCGATCCCTTGGGTCTTTGCCTGGTCGCAGAACCGGCATCTGATTTCGGGCTGGTATGGTTTCGGCTCGGCCATCGCGACTTTCCGGCGCTTTCGCCAGGCCGAGGGCGACGCGCTTTTGCGCCGCATGTTCCAGGAATCCCGCGTCTTCCGCCTGATTGTGGACGAAACCGAAAAGTCGCTGTTTCACGCCGACATGGAGGTCGCCGCCCACTATCGCGCGCTGGTTCTGGATGCCGAATCCGGCCGCGACATCTTTGGTCGCATCCGGCAGGAATACGAAGACAGCTGCGCGGCGGTCATGTTCCTGACCGGTGTCGGTGCCATTGGCCAGCGCTTCCCGAACATGTCGGCGCGGTTCGAGCGTGTGCGCGCCGAACTGGACCGCGTCCACGACCTGCAGATCAAGCTTTTGCGCGACAATCGCAATCAACCCGGTCAAGGCGTGCCGGTCGCCCTGATGCAGACGATGAACTGCATCTCGGCCGCGCTCGGCTGGACCGGATAACCGATCATGGGAGAGAATGCATGAACCAGATCAAGCCTGCCGGATTCTTCACCGAGACGCTGGACAGCCGGGACCCCGAGATTTTCGGCGCGATCCGGCAGG
>NZ_JAVRQI010000017.1:0-98651 GCF_031854425.1 Paracoccus broussonetiae
TCTTCGCTGTATCTTGATCGCTTCATTGTCCGTCCCTTCGGTGGGTCGGACTCTAATCGCCGGTGGAGGAAAAATCCCGTGGCAGGTCAACCGCTGCCCGACAAATCTGCACGGAAAGTGAGGCAGATCCAATATTGCACGCCTAGAGGGGTCAGCTTTGTGAGCCGCTTGACAGCCACTGGTTCGACACCAGTCCCTTCACTGAAGAGGCCCGCCGCGATACTCAGCGAGATCCGACGTAGGTTGCCGCATTGCTGATTTCCATCGAGCCGCGAACCGGTTCCGGTGCGACCTCATGAAATAAATCCCACCTTATTGGATTTTTTTCATTGGCGTTTGACGATTCGTCCCGGCGCTTTTTATTTCTTGCACTGTGCAACATGCATCATGTTGCGAGATTAATTTCAGGGGTTGGCGGGGAGGCCGACCTTCATGGCGCTGCGGCCATCCCGCAGATAGGGAGGATAATATGAAAAGCACGACTTGGGCGGGGCGCCTTGCCACCGCCACGGCAGCGTCTTGCCTGATGGTTGCGGGCACGGCCCAGGCTCAGGACACCTTGCGATGCGCCCCGGGCGAAACCTATGTGATGAACGTCATGGTCTCGGCCCACCCCTATTGGGTGCCGGTCTATCAGGGCTTCAAGCAGGCCGCGTCTGCCTTTGGCTGCGAGACCGTGCTCTCGGGCACGCCTGATTACGACATCACCAAGCAGATCGCTTCCTTCGATCAGGATCTGGTCAAGCAGCCCGCCGGGATCCTGCTGCATCCGATGCAGTCCGACCCGTTCATCGAGCCGATCAACCGCGCCATCGACAGCGGGATCGACGTCGTGACCTTCGCCGCAGATAGCCCGCTGTCGAAGCGCACGGCCTATGTCACCTCGGACAATCTGGCAGAGGCCAAATTCGCCGCGGAAGAGATCGTGAAGCAGGTGGGCGACAGCGCCGAATATGCCGTTCTTGAAAACCCTGGCCAATCGAACCATGACCTGCGGGTGACGGCGCTGATCGCCTATATGGAGCAGCACTATCCGAACATGAAGCTTGTCGGTCGGCAGGCCTCGAACCAGGATGCGACCGCCGCATATCGGGCCACCGCCGCGATCCTGCAGGCCAATCCGAAGCTTGCCGCGATCTGGATACCCGAGGCGGGCTCGGCCGAGGGCGCGGTGACCGCCATCCTCGAGGCGAAGGCCGATGTGCTGGTGATGCATGCAGACATCACCCCCGCGACGCTGGAGCATATCAAGGCGGGCAACATCCACATGGCGCTGAATCCGAACCAGGGCATCCAAGGCTATATGGGGTTCATGGCCGTGTTCCTTGCGGCGCATCACGATGGCTTCGATCCCTTCAACGACTACAAGGTCTCGGGCTACAATCCGATGCAGATCCCCTTCATCGACAATGGTTTCGCAGTCATCACCAAGGCCAATGCCGACAGCTTCGACCTGAACGCCTACATGCAGGGCCGCGACCCCGGCTGACATAAACGCGCCCTCTGGCCGCCCGTCCGCCACCGGGCGGCCATTTCCGCAAAGCCACGAGCGTTTGATGACCGAGACACCCATCCTTGAAGTCAGGGGCGTGACCAAGAGCTTTGGTCCGATCCACGCGCTGCGAGGCGTCGATTTCCGCCTGATGGCGGGCGAGATCCACGCCCTGGCCGGCGAGAATGGCGCGGGGAAATCCACCCTGATGAACATCATCGACGGCATCCTGCAGCCCAACGGGGGTGAGATCTTCTGGCAGGGCCGCCCGGTCCGCATCCCATCGCCCACCGCCGCACAGGCGCTTGGCATCGGCTTCGTCCATCAGGAGATCGCACTTTGCCCCGACGTCTCGGTGGCCGAGAACATCTTCATGGCGGCCACCAATATCAGCCGCGCGCCCTTCATGGACTATCGCGCGCTTGAACGGCGGGCGGGTGAAATCCTGTCTCAGATCTGCGGCATCGATCAGCGCCGGATGGCGGGCGATCTGGCGATTGCCGAACAGCAGTTGGTCGAGATCGCCAAGGCGCTGACGCTGGACTGCAAGGTGTTGATCCTGGACGAGCCGACCGCTGCGCTGACCAACCGCGAGGCCGAGGCGCTGTTCCGCATCATGCGCCGCCTGGCCGACCGCGGCATCGCGATCATCTTCATCTCGCATCGAATGGCCGAGGTGTTTGAGAATTGCGACCGCGTGACGGTATTCCGGGACGGGCAATACATCGCCACGATGAACATCGCCGACATCACCCCCGACGATGTGGTCAAGGCCATGGTCGGCCGGGTGATCGGGGATCTTTATCCGCCCAAAGCGCGCGCCGGCAGCATCAGCGAGCAGGCTGTGCTGGAAGTCAGTGGCCTGACCGACGGGTGCCGGTTCCACGACGTTTCGTTCCGCCTGCGCAAGGGCGAGATCCTTGGCATCGGCGGTTTGATCGGCGCGGGCCGCAGCGAGATCGTTCGCGGCATCTGCCGGCTGGAGGGCGAGGTTCAAGGCGAGATTGCGCTGGACGGCCGCCCGCTGGCGCTGCGCGACTATCGCGACAGCATCCGAGCGGGCCTTGTTTACCTGTCCGAGGATCGCAAGGGGGATGGCGTCTTTCTGGACATGTCGATCGCCGCGAATGTCTCGGCCCTTGACATCAGCCGTGTGGCGAGCCGCGCCGGGCTGATCTCGGAAGCGCGCGAGCGGGCACAGGCGGACGAACTTGGCCGCAGGCTGAACCTGAAATGCGACCAGCTTTCCGACCCGGTCGCCTCGCTTTCCGGCGGCAACCAGCAGAAGGTCGCGATCGCCAAGATGCTGACGGTCGGCCCGAAGGTGATCTTTCTCGACGAGCCGACACGCGGCGTCGACGTGGGCGCGAAGGCCGAGATTCATCGCATCCTGCGCGATCTCGCCGGGAAAGGCACCGGGATCGTCGTAATCTCGTCCGAAATGCCCGAGCTGATCGGGCTTTGCGACCGGGTAATCGTGGTCTGCGAAGGCCGCATTACCGGCGAGGTCGAGGGCGAGCGGATGACCGAGGAAAACATCATGCAACTTGCCTCAGCCGCCTTGCCGCGCGGACGGGTGGCCTGAGGGGGAGGCGCGACATGGAGAACTCGATGAAACTGGCAGGCACCGACCGGACCCGGAGCACGGGTCTGGCAAGGCTGCTGAAAATGCGCGAGACCGGGCTGATCGCGATCATTCTGGTGCTGTTTGTGGCGATGTCCTTCGCCTCGCCCTATTTCCTGACCTGGGTCAACATCCGGGCCATGGTCATGGCTTTCGCGGTCGAGGGGATCGTCGTCGTCGGCATGACGGTCCTTCTGATCTCGGGCGGGATCGACCTTTCGGTGGGCTCGGTCACGGCGCTGGCCATGGTGATCGCGGGGCTGTTGTTTCTGAACGGGGTCGACCCCTGGCTTGCCTCGGCCATCGCCATCGCGGCCTGCACCGGGATCGGCGCGCTGATGGGATTTTTTGTGACCAGGATCGGCTTGCACCATTTCATCGTCTCACTGGCAGTGATGGTGATCGCGCGCGGGCTATGCCTGCTGGGCACCGGGGGACGTCCGCTTGGCCTCTACACCTTGCCCGAAAGCTTCAAGTTCATCGGGCAGGGCTCGATCGGACCGATCCCGGTGGTCATCCTGATCTTTGTCGTGGTCGTGGTGGTCTTCGACTTCCTGCTGCGCCGCTCGACCCCGTTCCGCCGTGTGTTCTATACCGGCTCCAACGAAAAGGCCGCCGCCTATTCCGGCATCCGCACCAAGAAGGTGATCTTCCTGACGACCACGTTATGCTCGGCGCTGAGCGGGGTGGCGGGGGTGATCTACATGGCGCGCTTCGGCTCGGCCCAGCCGACCTTCGGCACCGGGATGGAGCTGAACGTGATCGCCGCTGCCGTGATCGGCGGGGCCAGTCTCAAGGGGGGATCGGGCACCATCCTTGGCGCGATCCTTGGCGCGGTGCTGCTTTCGGTGGTCTCAAGCTCGCTCGCACTGCTTGATGTGTCGGTCTATTGGCAGGACATCATCCGCGGCTCGATCCTGCTCGCTGCGGTGACGGTCGATCACTACCTGAACAAGAAACGCGGCTAGGGGGCAAGGTGATGGTCGACACGCTGCTTGACTATGCGCTGGCTCGGCAGATCCAGACGGTTCTGGTGATGCATTTCATCGAAGGCATGAAGCAGTCCAAGATTTCCGAACGCTTGAACCTGTCCACCTCCAAGGTGAACCGGCTGATCGCGCAGGGCCGCAAGCTGGGCATGGTCCAGATCGAGATCAGCAGCCCGTGGCAGCGGCTGACCGACCTTGAAAGGCGGCTGGTGGCCGCAAGTCGCCTGCGTTCCGCCGTAGTGACGCCGACCCTGTCCGATAAACCCGACACCCAGCTTGGGCAGGTCGGCGGGGCGGCGGCGAACCTGTTGGTCGAAACGCTGCGAGACGGCGATGTGGTGGCGATCACCGGCGGCAAGGCGATCTCGGCCGTGGTCGAGAAGCTGTCGCCCGAACGCTCGCTGGACGTGACCGTGGTGCCGCTGACCGGGGGGGTGCAAGGCAAGTATTACACCGACGTCAACCACCTTGTGTCGCGTATGGCCGAGCGGTTGGGTGGGCGCGCGATGCTGGTTCATGCCCCGCTCTTGGCCGAGAACCGCGAGCAGCGCGAGATGCTATGCGCCATGCATCCGGTGCGGGAGGTGTTCGAACTGGCCCGCCGCGCCAATGTGGTGCTGACCGGCATCGGCTCGATCGCGCCACGCGGGTCGAGCTATTACGACCTGGCGCCGCTGAGCGAGGCCGACGGCAAGGCCCTGGTCAATCTGGGGGTGGGGGCCGAGTTCATGGCCTATCTGATCGGCCAGAACGGCCGGGTGGCGGATTATGCGCTGAATTCGCGTCTGGTCGCGGTGCATCCGTCCGAGCTGGCCTCGTGCAGGCAGGTGATCGGGGTCGCGAGCGGCGCACAAAAAGTCGACCCGATCCGCGCAGTACTGCGGGGCGGGTTCCTGAGCACATTGGTGACGGATGAGCGCACGGTCGAGGCCGTGGTGGCGAGACTGGAAGGAGAGGTTCATGTCGCATGACATGCTGACGCGCCCGATCGGGGGATCCGGGATCACGGCCTCGGTCATCGGACTGGGCACCTGGGCGATAGGCGGCTGGATGTGGGGCGGCACCGACCGCGCCGCATCCATCGCGGCCATCCAGGCGGCGATCGACGAGGGGGTAAGCCTGATCGACACCGCCCCGGCCTACGGTCAGGGCGTGGCCGAGGAGATCGTCGGCGAGGCTTTGCAGGGCCGCCGCGACAAGGTCGTCTTGGCGACGAAATGTGGCCTGATCTGGCACGCGCGCCAAGGCAACCACTTCTTCGACTACGACGGCCAACCCGTGCATCGCCACCTTGGCCGCGCCTCGATCATCCATGAGGTCGAGCAGAGCCTGCGCCGCCTGCGGACCGATTGCATCGACCACTACATCACCCATTGGCAAGATCCGACCACGCCGGTCGAGGAAACCATGGCCGCGCTGGAGGAGCTGAAGCGCGCGGGCAAGATCCGCTCGATCGGGGCCAGCAATTGCTCGGTGTCGGATGTGCGGGCCTATCTGGGGGCGGGACAGCTTGACGCCGTGCAGGAGGAGTATTCGATGCTGAAGCGCGACATCGAAGACACGCTGCTGCCGGTCTGCCTGCAGGCGGGCGTCTCGGTCCTCAGCTATTCCTCGCTGGCGCTTGGTCTCTTGTCCGGGCGGATCGGTCCGGATCGGGTGTTTTCGGGCGATGACCAGCGCAAGGACAATCCGCGCTTCTCGCCGGAGAACCGCCGCAGGGTGGCGGCGCTGATGGAGGAGATCGCCCCCGTCGCCCGCGGTCATTCGGCGACGCTGGCGCAGGTGGTGATCGCCTGGACCGCGCAGCAGCCGGGCATCACCTTCGCACTTTGCGGGGCGCGCAATCCCGAACAGACGCGCGAGAATGCCGCGGCGGGCCGCCTGCGGCTGACCTCCGCCGATCTGCAAACGATCTCCGATGCGGCGAGGCGCCACCTGACCACGCTCAACGCCTGAGCCAGTCCCGAAGACCAGTTTCAATGCCGCCGGAGCCGCTTCCGGCGAATGGATGAGCCATGTCCAGAACCCGAGCCGACGAGATCGAGAGCCTGCGCCGCGACAGCGATTTCGATGTGCTGGTCGTCGGCGGCGGCATCAACGGGATCGGCGTGTTCCGCGAACTTGCCTTGCAGGGACTGCGGGTGCTGCTGGTCGAGCGCGAGGATTTCTGCTCGGGCTGCTCGGCAGCGCCGTCCCGCATGATCCACGGCGGGTTGCGCTATCTTGAAAATGGAGAGGTGGGTCTTGTCCGGGAATCCCTTGCAGAACGGGACAACCTGCTGCGCAATGCCCCCCATCTGGTCCATCCGCTGCCGACGACCGTGCCAGTGGCCTCGCGGTTCAGCGGGCTGTCGAACGCCGTTGCCGGGATCTTCGGCGGCAAGGGAAAGCCAGCCCCGCGCGGCATCGTTCCGGTCCGGCTGGGGCTGATGCTTTATGACCTGATCACCCGCCGCAATCGGCTGCTGCCCCGGCACCGCGCCCATTCCGCGGTCGAGACGCGCCGCCTGTGGCCCGAACTTACGCCGGAGGCGCGTTGGTCGGCCACGTATCACGACGCCTGGATTTCGCATCCCGAAAGGCTGGGAATCGAACTGATCCTCGACACCGCAAGGGACGCGCCGCAATCGGTCGCCCTGAACTATGCCAGCGTCGCGCCGGGCGCGCCGGGCTTTATCCTGACCGATGGCGAAAGCGGCGCATCGCTGCCGTTCACCGCCCGGCTTGTCGTCAATGCAACCGGGGCCTGGCTTGACCGGACCATCGCCGAACTGGGCGGGCGGCAGGACGGGCCGCTGGTTTCAGGGACCAAGGGCTCGCACCTGATCCTCGACAATCCGGCGCTGTTCAGCGCGCTGAACGGTCACATGATCTATTTCGAGAATGCCGATGGCCGGGTGTGCATCACCTTTCCCTATTTGGGACGGGTGCTGGCGGGATCGACCGACATCCGCGTCGACCGCCCCGGCCGCACGCGCTGCGACGAGGCCGAGGCCGAGTATATCCTCGCCTCGCTGCGCCTGATCTTTCCGGGGATCGCGCTGGGTCCTGGGCAGATTGTCTTCAGCTATTCCGGCATCCGCCCGCTGCCCACCAGCAACCACGACTTCACCGGCCGCATCTCGCGCGGGCATTTCATCCGCCGGATTGCGGGCAAAGTGCCGCAGATTTGCATGGTGGGGGGGAAATGGACGACCTTCCGCGCCTTTGCTGAGCAGGTCGCGGATGAGGTGCTGGCCGAACTGCGCCAGCCCCGGCGGCAGCCCACGCAAGACCTTTCCATCGGCGGCGGCCGCGATCATCCGGGGGCGGAGCGGCTTGCGCGGGCCCTGCAGGAGGAATTCGCCATTCCCGCCCCCCGGGCCCAGCGTCTGGCCGCCGTCTATGGCACGCGGGCGCGCGATCTGCTGGCGCATTGCCGCGACGATGACCCGCTGGCTCCAAACTGCCCGCTGAGCCGCGCCGAGGTCGTCTGGATCGCGGCGCAGGAACGGCTGGAACACCTTTCGGACCTGGTCCTGCGCCGCAGCGATCTTGCGATCACCGGCGTGCTTGACGCGCGCATGATCGACGCCGCTGCGGGTGTGCTCGCCGAGGCGAAGGGGTGGGACGCCCCTCGCCGCGCCGCCGAGGTCGCGGCGATCATAGATGAACTGGCGCGCTTTCATGGCGTGTCCCATGCAACTTTGACCGAACGAAGCGAAAGGAACCTGACACCATGCGTCTCAGCCCAAAGGCCCGCATGAACCGGATGTTCACCAATGGCCGCTGCCTTGACGTGGCGCTGGACCACGGTGTCTGCAACGAACCCGGCTTCCTGATCGGGCTGGAAAACATGGGGGGCGTCGTCGATGCACTGATCGGCGCCCGGCCCGACGCTATCCAGATGGCCTATGGACAGGCCGACCTGCTGCAAGCGCGCCCCGAAAGGGACAAGCCCGCGCTGGTCATGCGCATCGACATGGGCAATCCCTATAATGCACAGCGCCACCGGGTGATGTGGTCGATGCTGCAAAACGCCGAGGAGCCGATCATCGGAGCGCTGGAGATGGATGCGGCCTGCGTGGTTGTGAATTTGTTCATGCTGCCGGATGAACCCGAACTGTTCCGCCAGTGCGTCGGGAACATCAGCCGCGTGCGCGCCGCCTGCCACCACTACGGCATGCCGCTGATGATCGAGCCGCTGGTGATGTTGCCGAATGACATTCGGGGCGGCTATCAGGTCGATGGCGATGCGGAACGGATCGTGACGCTGGTGCGGCTCGCCTCCGAGATGGGTGCGGATATCATCAAGGCAGATCCGACCGACGACCCCGAGGCCTTTCACCGCGTGGTGGAAACAGCGCGGGTTCCCGTGCTGGTGCGCGGTGGCGGGAAAGAGGACCTGCGCGCTGTCTTGGACAAGTCCGCGCGGCTGATGGGGCAGGGGGCGCATGGCATGGTCTATGGTCGAAACATTTATCAGCACGACAACCCAAAGGCGATCGTGGCGGCCGTGATGGCGATCATCCATCACGGTGCCAGTGGCGAGGAAGCATGGGAGATCTACAAGAATGGCTGAGGGTATGCGTTATCTTCTGGGTCTCGATGCCGGAAACACCGTCATCAAGGCCGTGCTTTTCGACCTGACCGGCCAGCAAGTCGCGATGAGCGCGATGGACGGCCAGTCCTCGCGCCCCGCGCCGGGTTTCGTCGAGCGCGATCTGGACGAACTCTGGTCGAATGCCCGCAAGGTGATCCGCGATTGCCTGCATCAGTCGGGGATTGCGCCGGGTCAAGTCGCGGCGATCGGCTGCGCCGGGCATGGCAACGGGCTTTACCTGATCGACGCCGCGGGAGAGGCGCTGCTGGGGGTGCAGTCGCTCGATACGCGCGCGGCGGGCATGGCGGCGGAATTGACCGCGCAAGGCGATGCTTTCCACGCCATCGCGCTGCAAAAGCCGTGGCCGGCGCAGACGCCGACCCTGCTCGCTTGGGTCAAGCGTCACCGCCCCGAGGTCTTTGCCCGTGCTGCCACGCTGATGATGAGCAAGGATTTCATCAATTTCCGCCTGACCGGCGAGCGCACCGGCGACATTTCGGACATGTCCGGCGCGGGTCTGCTGCGGCTGCCGGAATGCCGCTATGACGAAAGCCTGATGGCGCTTTACGGGCTGGCTGACGCCATGGCGATGCTGCCCCGGCTGGTTGGGCCCAGCGACATCGCCGGGCGGGTCAGTGCAACGGCGGCGCAGGAGACCGGCCTTGCCGAGGGGACGCCGGTCATAGGCGGCTTTTTCGATGTCGTCTCCTCGGCCCTGGGGGCGGGGTCGGTGCGGGCGGGCTCCGCCTCGATTATTGCCGGAAGTTGGGGAATCAATCAGGTGTTTTCGCCGCACCCGGCGATCAATCCTGATGTCTTCATGGTCGCGTGTTTCGGGCCGGGGCGGTTCGTCAACATCGAATCCAGTGCAACCTCGGCCGCCAATCTGGAATGGTATGTTCGCGAATTCCTTGAACGCGGCGGCCATCACGACGATCCGTTCGGTTATTGCAACACCCTGATCGCCGGGGTGACCCCGAGGGACGACGGCCCGTTCTTTCACCCATTCCTCTACGGCTCGGGGCAGGGGGCCGCGTTCCGCGCCGGCTTCTACGGAATCGCCGGCTGGCATGGCGAAGCGCATCTGCTGCGCGCATTGTTCGAGGGCGTGATGTTCGAGCACCGCCGTCATATCGGCGTCTTGCGCGGCGCGGGCCTTGCCGTGGCTGCGGCGACGCTAACGGGGGGTGGCTCGCGCAGCCCGGTCTGGCCGCAGATGTTCGCAGACGGGCTGAACCTGCCGGTGACCGTGGCCGCCGCCCGCGAAACGGGCGCGCTTGGCGCGGCGATCGGGGCGGGCGTGGGGGCAGGCCTGTTTTCGGATTATGAGGCTGGCGCCGCCGCGATGTCCTCGGCCGTCACCCGCTATGTTCCCGATCCGACGCTGGTCGCGCATTATGACCGACGCTATTGCCGCTATCTCGACCTGACCTCGCGCATGCGCGGTTTCTGGTCCGGCGAGTGAGCAGAGGGGACGCACCCTGGCCAACCACCCGCGCAGAGAGGTGGCCGCAAGTATTCGGACCAGCAGTTGATTGGTCTCCTGCAGAGGTTGGGGAGCAGCGCAGGATGCCGATGATCCGTTCATCGCTGAATTGGTCCGCTTCAACACACGCAGGCCACATGTACCGCCACGCGTCCTCTGCCGTCATGGGTCTGGTGGCGGCAACCGGCACCTGCGCAATGGGATTATGTGCAGGACCGGCTCGCGGGCCTGGACAACCTGTTATTCCATCAGAAGATCCGCCGCCCGTTCGGCAATCATGATGGTGGCCGCGTTGGTATTGGCCGAAACCAAGCGGGGCATGACCGAGCTGTCGCATACCCGCAGCCGATCGATGCCGCGCAGACGTAACTGCGGATCGACCACGGCGTCGTCACTCCCCCCCATCCGGCAGGTGCCGACCGGGTGATACGAGGTGCGCGCGTGCTGGCGGGCGAATTCCTGATATTCAGACTGTGTGCGCACCTGCAGGCCGGGCAGATGAATGTCGCGCAGATAGCGGCGGAACGAAGGTTGGGACAGAATGTCCTGGCACATCCTGATCCCGTCAACGGCGCGGTCCAGGTCGTAGGGATCGGCGAATGAATTCGGATCGATACGCGGCGCGGCGCCGGGATCGGCCGAGGCCAGCGTCACGCTGCCGCGCGAGCGCGGACGAAGGTGATAGGAGTTCAGCGTGCAACCATGTCCGCCGGGAACGGTGCCGATGCCCTCCTCGATTCCCGCGCCGGGCAGGAAGTGCATCTGGATGTCGGGTGTGGTCTCGTTCCGGTCGCCCCACCAATAGCCGCCCGCCTCGACGATGTTGGACGCGACGGGACCTTTGCGGAACAGCGCATATTCCAGACCGGCCGCCACCTGCCAGTGCCGCCTTTTGTACCGATCGATGCCGAAGGGGCCGCGCAGTGCTCCGATGACGTCAACGGCGGTGTGATCCTGCAGGTTCTGGCCGACCTGCGGCAGATCGCGCAGGACATCAATGCCGTGCGCCCGCAGGTGATCGGCCGGCCCGAGCCCCGACAGCATCAGCAGCTTGGGCGAGCCGATTGCACCCGCAGTCAGGATCACCTCGCGTTCGGCACGGACCAGCGTCGGTCGGCCGTTTTCAAGTATCTCGACACCGATGGCGCAGCCGTTCTGGACCATGATGCGCAGAATCGTCGTATCCGTGCGCACTTCCAGATTCGGGCGCGACGCAGCGGGATGCAGGTAGGCGGTCGCGGTACTGCTGCGGCGGCCATTCCGGGTCGTGGTCTGGTAAAAGCCGATGCCTTCCTGCCGACCGTTGTTGAAATCGGCGTTGAAGGGCAGCCCCGCATCCTGACCCGCCTGCACGAAGGCGCGGGTCAGGGGGTGTGGCGTTTGAGAACTGACCCCAAGCGGGCCGTCGCTTCCGTGACAGTCGCCACCGAAAGTGTCGTTGCCCTCGGCCTTGCGGAAATAGGGCAGGACATCGGCATAGCCCCAGCCCATGCAGCCTTCGCTGTCGCGCCAATCGTTGAAATCCTCGGGACTGCCGCGGGTATAGACCTGGGCATTGATCGAACTGCCCCCCCCCAGAACCCTTGCCTGCGGATAGACCAGTTGCCGCCCACCGATCTGGCGGCCTGCCTCGGTCCGGTAGCCCCAGATCAACCGACCGGCGGTCATCTTGAAGAAACCTACAGGCAGATGGATGTAGGGATTTCGGTCACGCGGCCCAGCTTCGATCAAAAGAACCGAGATGTCCGGGTTTTTGCTGAGTCGCGCGGCCAGGACGCATCCCGCCGAGCCGCCACCGATGATGATGTAGTCGGGCAACCTTACTCCTCCATCCTGCCAGCAAATCCCCGGAATATCTTGGATTTCGGCCGATCATGACCGCGGGGTTCGCGCTCACAATCTGAATTCTCTTGCCCGGCGTCAAGACAGTGAGTAGCGTTGTAACTTGAAGGGTTGTCATACAACAGTGCAATAGCAAAGTCCGATTTTGTCGATCAGTGGGAGGATCTCGAATGTCAGACCAGACGCATTTCCGGGGCATCGCGCGCCGGTCATTCCTTGCGACCATCGCCGGAGGCGTGACGGTTGCCGCGCTGCCGCGCCGCCTGCTTGCGGCCGAGCAACCGACGCTTGTGACGTCGATCCGGTCCTTGTCCAACCCCTATCATGCGGTCTGGAAAACGGGCGCCGACGCCTTTGCCGCCAGCATCGGCCTGAACCACGTCACGCTGGTGTCCGAGGGCAACAGCGAAAAGGGCATTGCCGACATCAAGGCGATGCTCGCCAAGACGGGCGGCAACATGGTCCTCAACTCTGACCCGAACGACACGCCCGATGCCCGCCCCATCGTCGAGGCCTGCGCCGCAGCCGGGGCCAGCGTGGTGACGCAATGGAACAAGCCGACCGACCTGCATCCGCGCGACTTCAATCCATTCTATGTCTCGCATATCGAGTTCGACGGCATCGCCAGCGGCAAGCAGATCGCCGAGATCCTGTTCAAGTCGATTGGTGGATCGGGGGGGATCATCGCGCTTGGTGGCCAGATATCGAACACCGCCGCGATCGAACGCAAGACCGGGCTGGAGCAGGCGTTGGCCGCGAATTCCGGGATCGAGTTGCTGGATTTCCAGGTCGCCAACTGGAAATCCGGCGAGGCTTATGACCTGACCAGCAACCTGCTGACCCGCTTCGGGGACGACGTTAAAGGCATCTGGGCCGCGAATGACGACATGGGGACCGGTGCATTGGAAGCTCTTCGGGCCGAGGGGCTGGCGGGGAAGGTGCCGGTCGTCGGAGTGGACGGGATCAAGGCTGCGGTCGACGCCGTGCGGGCGGGCGAGTTTGCCTGCACCGTGACCTCGGATCCGTTCTGGCAGGGCGGCATGGGTCTGGCGATCGGCCTCGCGGCGCATCAGAAGAAATTCGACCCCGCCGCCGAGCCGCCGGACCACCGCGAGTTCTATGGCCAGGCCGTCCTGATCTCGAAGGACAATGTCGAGGAATACTACAAGACCAATGTCGAAGCTCAGCCCAAGCTTGACTGGACCGATCTGTGGGGCCGTGTCACCGGGCCCATCCGCAGCGTCTAATCGCATTCGGACTTTTGCTGCGGGCTGATGCTCCGGCCCGCAGCTATCCGGGATAACGCAGGGGAGGCGTGGTTTCCGTTGACCGACAATGTCCAGAAGCTCAAATCCATGACCAAGCTCGACAACACCCGAATGCCGCGCGCGAAGGATGGCCTGTTCGGCGGCCTGAACCGCGCGCGCCTGCGCCGCTGGGCGCCTGCGCTGGTGCTGGTGCTGGTGTGTGCGCTGATCACGCTCGCCAATCCGAACTTCATCGAGCCGCGCAACCTAATTCGCATTGCCAACTCCGCCGCTGTGCCGCTGACGCTGGCGATGGGGCTGACATTCATCATCCTGATGGGCAGCATTGACCTGTCGGTCGAAGGGTCGCTGTCCATCGCCGCCATGGTCACAGTGCTTCTGGCCACCAACGACGCCAACGCCAATTCCTACGGCTGGCTTGCCGTCGTCGCGGCCATTGCGGCAAGCACGGCGATGGGGGCCTTTACCGGCACGATCCAGACGTTCCTGCGCATCCCGTCCTTCATGGCGACGCTGGGCATCTGGTTCATCGGGCTGGGCATCTCGGTCTATATGCTGGGCGGGTCTGCGGTGCGGCTAATGGACCCGGCGATCCGCGATCTGGCGCTGGCACGGTTTCTGGGCTTTCCGCTGTCTGTCTGGATTGCGCTGGCCGCCTTCCTGCTAGCCTGCGGGATCCAGTATTACAGCCGCCTTGGCCGTCACATCCTTGCGATCGGCGGCGGTGAAGAGGTTGCGGAACTGTCCGGCATCAACCTGCGCCGCGTTCGGATCATGGCCTTTGCCCTGGCCGGCTTCTTCTTCGGGGTGGCTGGCGTGCTGGCCGCCGCGCAGCTTGGCAGATCCGATGCAGTGATCGCAGACGGCCGTCTTTTCGCGGCCGTCACCGCTGTGGTCGTCGGCGGCACCGCCCTGACCGGGGGCGAAGGCGGGGTGGTGAACACCCTGATCGGCGTTTTGATTGTCACCATCCTTGGGAATGGCATGATCCTGTTGGGCGTGTCTCCCTATGTGCAGCAATCGGTGCAGGGGTTGCTGATCATCGCGGCGGTCGCGCTGTCGCTTGATCGCCTGCGCCTTCAGATCGTGAAGTGACCGCAATGCTGACAGCCAACAAGATCTGCAAATCCTTCGCCGGGGTGCCGGCCCTGAAGAACGTCTCTATCGAGGTCAGGCCGAAAGAGGTCGTGGGCTTGATCGGCGAGAATGGCGCCGGAAAATCGACCTTGATGCGGATTCTTTCCGGGACGCATCAGCCCGATGGCGGCACTTTGATGCTGGATCAGAAGCCGCTGCGGCTGCGCCATGCCGCCGACTCTGCCGCGCATGGCATCGGCATGGTCTTTCAGGAGCAATCACTGCTGCTGAACCTGTCCGTGGCCGAGAACATCTATCTGGGGCAAGAGGACCAGTTCGTCCGCTTCGGGGTGTTGAACTGGAAGGCGATGCGCGCCGCCGCCCGCCGCCAACTCGACAAGATCGGGGTCGATATCGATGTTACCGCCCGCAGTTCCGAGCTGACCTTTGCCGCGCGCCAGATGGTCGAGTTGGCCAAGGCGCTGACCCTTGAGGAAACAGTCTCGCGCCCGCTGGTGATCCTGCTGGACGAGCCGACCTCGGTCTTGGGTGCCAGCGACATCAACGTGCTTTTCAACCGGGTCCGGGCGCTGAAATCGCGCGCGAGCTTCATCTTTGTCTCGCACCGTCTGGACGAGGTGCTGGCGATCTCGGACCGGGTCTACACGATGAAGGATGGTGAAGTCGTGGCAGAACATCGGGCCGACAGCGTCAGCGGCCCGGAACTGCACGAAATCATGGTCGGGCGCGGCCTGCAGGCGAGCTATTACAAGGAAGACCGCCAGAAACCGCCGCAGGGAGAAGTCGTCGTCGAAGCCACGGGCATCGGTCACGCGGACCATTTCCAAGGCGTTGACCTGCAGATCCGGGCGGGCGAGATCGTCGGCATCTCGGGCGTCGTCGGCTCGGGTCGCGAGGAGGTGACCCGCGCCATCGGGGGCTTCCTGCCGCATACCGAAGGCACCTTGCGCATCCGGGGAGAGCCCGTCCACCTGCGCTCTCCGGGGGATGCGGTGCGGCGTGGCATCGGCTACGTCCCACGCGAAAGACGGGTCGAAGGGCTGGTCATGTTCCTGTCGGTGGCCGAGAACATCACTCTTGCCGATCTGTCTGCAGTCACGCGCCGGGGTGCGATTGACTACCGACGCGAGCGACGGCTGGCGGCCGACTGGATCAAGCGGCTGAGGATCAAGGCGCCGGGTCCGGACATTGCCTGCCGCAAGCTTTCAGGTGGCAACCAGCAAAAGGTGGTGCTGGCGCGCTGGATGACGGCGGGATCGCGGATCCTGATCCTGGACCATCCGACGCGGGGCCTCGACGTCGGTGCCAAGGAGGAGGTTTACGAACTGGTGCGGCAGCTTTCCGACGAGGGGGTCGCGATCCTGCTGATCTCGGACACTCTGGAGGAGACGATCGGCCTGTCCCATCGGGTTCTGGTCATGCGCGACGGCGCGGTGACTGCGCATTTCGACGCCCCCGCGGGCAACAAGCCGGACCAGGTCGACCTGATCCGCGCCATGGTCTGAGGAGGGACGCATGGGACGCATCCAAAGCATCAGGTCGGCGCTGCCCACGGGCTGGATCAGCGCCGCAACCCCGCTTGCCCTGCTGGTGGCGCTGGTCCTTGTGATCGGCAGTATCGCGCCAGGTTTTCTGAAGGGCGACACGCTGCTGCTGCTGCTGGCGAACACTGCGGTGCTGTTCATCCTGGCCGCGGGCGCGACCGGAGTGATCCTGATCGGGGGGATCGATCTTTCGATCCAGGCCATCGCCTCGCTGTCGAGCGTCGTTCTGGCCCAGCTTCTGCCCAGTTTAGGGGTCATGGCGTTTCCCGTCGCGCTCCTGTCGGGGGTGGTCTTTGGTCTGGTCAGTGGGATCGTCCATGTCAGGCTGAAGGTGCCGTCCTTTGTCGCGACCCTTGCCACCGGGGGCGTGGTCGCGGGGATCGCCCTATGGGCAGCGGATGGCCGTTCCATTACCATCGAGGCAGACGGGCGGGCCTATACCGCCTGGATCAACGGAGACTTCGCGGGCCTGCCCACGGTGGTGTGGATCGCGGCAGTCATCGGATTCCTGCTATGCTTGGCGATGCGCTACACCCCCTTTGGCCGCTACAGCCTTGCCATCGGGGCTGGTGAGCCTGCCGCAATCGCCGCGGGCATCAATGTGGATCGCAACAAGATCATCGCCTTTGTCGTCTCGGGCGCGATGGCGGCCATTGCCGGGATCATTCTTGCCGCGCGACTGTCCAGCGGTTCTCCGACGCTGGCAAACCAGCTGCTGCTGCCTGCCATCGCGGCGGTGATCGTCGGCGGTACCGCGATCACCGGCGGGCTGGGTGGGGTCGGGCGGACCGCCATCGGCGCGCTGATCATATCGATCGTGCGCATGGGAATGACCTTTGTGGGCATCAATATCTTTGCCGAGAACGTCGTCTTCGGCGCGATGCTGATCCTCGCGGTCGCCATCACCATCGACCGCAGCAAGATCGCAGTCATCAAATGAGGGACGGCAGGTCAGCCGGGGCCAGTGCGGGCCACGCAATCCAGCGCGGCCCCGGCCCAAGCGGTTCACATCGTATCGAGCCCGATCAACTCGATCTTGTAGCCGTCCGGATCTTCGATGAAGGCAATATGGGTCGTGCCATGCAGCATCGGTCCCGGCGGTCGGGGGATCTTTGCGCCCTGCTGGGCCAGCGCATCGCAGACCGCGTAGATGTCGGTGACCCCCAGCGCGAGATGCCCGAACCCGGAGCCGATCTCGTAAGGCTCCTCGCGGCCCCAGTTATGGGTCAGCTCGACCACGGTGTCCGACTCCTCCGGGCCATAACCGACGAAGGCGTTGGTAAACTTGCCGTCGGGATAGTCGTCACGGCGCAAAAGCGTCATGCCGAGAAGTCCGGTATAGAATGCGATGGATTTGTCCAGATCCAGAACCCGGATCATTGTGTGCATCATGCGGAATTGGCCGGATGCCTCGTTCATGGCGGTCGCTCCCCTGTAAGGTAAGGTTATGGCTGAAGAAATTCTGCACGAGGGATCGTGCTCAAGCTGCTTATCATCGGCACGCACTGCCGATGTTGTATGATAACCCTGCAAAATACTTGCTTGTCCAGATGTTTCCCCATTAATCCGGAGCACGCCAGATGAACGCCTTTAACTCGCTTCAGCACAGCGTCGCCGCAACGCTTGCAAGTGCGGTTCCTGCATCGATCCTGCTGACCGATCCCGACGCGCTGATCCGCTACAGCAACGACGTTTCCGGCATCCGGCATGGTCGGCCGCTGCTGGTCGCCCGGCCACGCTCGACCGAAGAACTGAGCAACCTGATGGCCTGCTGTCACCGCCACGGTATCCCAGCGGTGCCGCAGGGTGGGCTGACGGGACTGGTCGGTGGTGCCGTTGCAAGCCGTCCCGAAGGCGAGATTGTCGTCTCACTCGAACGGATGGACCGCATTCGCTCTGTCAACGTGATCGACTACGCCATGGTGGTCGAGGCGGGCTGCGTTCTGGAAAGCGCCAAGGCGGCGGCCGATGCGGCGGGGTGCCTGCTGCCGATCGCGCTGGGATCACAGGGTTCATGCCGCATCGGCGGCAACGTCGCGACCAATGCCGGGGGGTTCAACGTTCTGCGCTATGGCATGACCCGTGACCTGGTCCTGGGGCTGGAGGTGGTGCTGGCCGATGGCCGGGTCTGGAATGGCCTGCGCACCTTGCGCAAGGATAACCGGGGCTATGATCTGAAGCAGCTTTTCATCGGCAGTGAAGGCACGCTGGGCATCGTGACGGCAGTAGCTCTCAAGCTGTTTCCGCGGCCAGAACAGGTGGAGACCGCATTTCTGGCCGTCGAGTCTATCGAAGCGGCGATGCAGCTATATGCGCGCGCGCGCCGGCAGTGCAGCGACCTTCTGTCGGCATTCGAGTTGATCCTGCGGCCGGGACTGGAGGTCGCGTTGAGAAGCCGCACCGATCTGCGCGATCCGCTGCAGGAAGCCCATCCGGTCTATATCCTGGCCGAGGTATCGGCGACGGGCCGGATCGACCTGCGCGGCCTGATGGAAGGATTTCTATTCGATTCCGGGGATATCCTGCGTGACGGGGTCATCGCGTCCAACCGTGCACAGGCCGACCGCCTGTGGCTGCTGCGCGAAGTGATGGTCGACCGGCAGGGCAGGGGCGGGCCATACTTGCGCAGCGATGTGTCGGTTCCGATCTCTCGCATCGCCGGCTTCGTCTCGGACGCGCTGGCGGCGCTGGCGCGAAGCCACCCGGACGCTACGCCGATTACCTATGGCCATGTCGGTGACGGCAACCTGCACCTGAACGTCATCCCGCCCGAAGGGATGGCGCCCGAGGCGATCCCGGCGATGATCCACGAGGCCGAGGAAGTGCTGTTCGATATCCTCGACCGCCACGGCGGCTCGATCAGCGCCGAGCATGGCATTGGGTTGGTCAAGCAGGCCGCATATCTGCATCGCGTCGATGCGACGACGCTGGACTTGTCACGTCGGATCAAGGATGCGTTTGACCCATGCCACCTTTTGAGCGAAGGACGGATCTTCAACGGGCACGCAAAGTAGGGGCCGGATGTCGCTGAAGCTCGATAAGGTCAGCCGGGGGCCGCACCTGTCCACGCTGGTCGCTAGTTCCATCTCGCGCGAGATTGCGCAGGGACGGCTGACCCCAGGCGACCAACTGCCAACCGAACAGCAACTGGCCCAAACATTCGGGGTCAGCCGCAATATCGTGCGCGAGGCGATCGCCAGGTTGCGATCTGAGGGACTGGTCTGGTCGCAACAGGGCCGGGGCGCCTTTGTCGCCACGAAATCTGACGCCCCCGCGCTCAAGCTGGATCTTGGTCCGGCACAGGACACCACCGCTTTCGCATCGCTGTTCGAATTGCGCGGCTTGCTTGAGGTCGAGGCCGCGGCGCTCGCGGCAGGACGCCGTGGCACCGCGGATCTTGACGCGATGTCGCGCGCGCTGGTCGAGATGGGGCAGGCGGCCTATGGCAGCCGCGCCTGGCTGGCGGCCGATCTGGCCTTTCACCAGGCCATCGCCAGCGCCACGCGGAACGACTACATCATGCAATGCCTCGCCGCAGTTTCGGAACGGGTGCGCGACAGCATCCTGGCCTCGGGACATCACCGCGCGTCCGACGAGCTTGCCGAGGCGACACTGGGTGAGCATCAGGACATTCTGTCGGCGATCGGGGCCGAAGACCATCGGGCCGCGCGTCACGCCATGGCACGCCATCTGAAGAATGCCGCCGGGCGCGTTGGTCTGGACGTCCCGGACAATGAAGGAGGCAGCGATGGCGGATAGGCCTCTTTTCAAGGCAATCGCGCAAACCCCCAATCTGCGCAGTGAACTCGTGGACACCCTTTCGGCCCAGATCGAAGCCGGAGATCTGCAGCCCGGTCAGCGCCTGCCGACGGAACAGGCCATCATGGAGGCGACCGGCGTCAGCCGTACCATCGTGCGCGAAGCACTTGCGACATTGCGGGCCAAGGGCATGATCACCACCCGGCAGGGCCTTGGGGCGTTCGTGTCGAGCGATCCGGTATCTCGCGCATTCTCGATCACGTCGAGCGACCTGGAATCCATTGACGACGTGCTGCATGTGATCGAACTGCGCATCGGGATCGAGACCGAGGCCGCGGGGTTGGCCGCCCTGCGCCACACGGACGAGGATCTTGCCCGCATGGAAGGGCGCCTTGACGCGATGGACGACGCAATCCGGGCGAACCGCTACGGCGCCGAGGAAGATTACGCATTTCATCGCTCTATCTTGCTGGCGTCCGGCAATCCCTATTACGCGCGGCTGTTCGATACTTTCGGCTCGGTGATGGTGCCGCGGCAGTGGACACGGCTGGCGCATATGACAGACTCGGAACGCAAGCGACACAACGCCCGCATCGGTCGCGAGCACCGTGCAATCCTGGCGGCAATCCGCGAGGGCAATGAACGCGCTGCCAGACGACTGCTGCGCGACCACCTGACCACCAGCGCCCGCCGCTTCGCCCTTCTGCGGGACGGGCACTAGAGGCGAACTCTCATGGCGATAGCCTGAGATGGGTAAGACCGCATGTCTTCCGCAAACGCGGCTGTGAGGGATCGGTCTTTATCCTGATCGCGGGGGACAGCTATCGTTTCCTTGATCTCCCCGCTCATCAGATTGGGCTTCGTGTCCACCCTCGATATGGATTTATGGTGATTGCGTGGCGCGCCGTACGAAGCAGATTCGAACGGAGATGAGTAGTGATCGATCTGTTTCCAGACGACTGCGCCCGGCGTTCTGGTCGCTCAGGTGGTTTGTTCATCACTACAAGTCTCATGTCGAAGCCCTCATGCCACGTGGTCAACGCCAGCGTCAGCGGTGAGGAAGGAGGCGCCAAATCAACTTTGCCAGTTCGCGACAACTCTATCTGGCGCGTATAAGTGAAATCGAAATAATGTAGATTATGTAGTTGATATATTCCCTTTCCCGGTCGACCAGCGCCGGGCCATTGTGCCCCGTCCATCCGGGGACTAATGCGGTGCGCATACCGGTCGCAGCCTACCCGGTCATCAAAACAAGGGTTCAGGACATGAATGCGGGCGTAGGTCTGCCCAGACGGAGCCGATTCCGCGCTGCAGTTGCGGAGCCGCGCGTCGGCCCTATTCCGGTCCCGGAGCAAGGAGACGGCGATGACAGAAAACATCTACGGCAATCTGACGCAACTTGGCGGCAATACTGAATTGCCTGCCAGCCCCGACCAGGCGGTCCTTGAGCGGGTGCGGAATCCGCAGGCCGACGTGGACTACAATGTCCGCTTCACCGCGCCAGAATTCACCTCGCTTTGTCCGATGACGGGACAGCCCGACTTCGCGCATCTCGTCATCGATTATGTGCCGGGAGATTGGCTGGTCGAGTCGAAATCCCTGAAGCTGTTCCTGGGATCGTTCCGCAATCATGGAGCCTTTCACGAGGATTGCACCATCAGCATCGCGCGGCGATTGGTCGAGTTCCTGGAACCACGCTGGTTGCGGATCGGCGGATATTGGTACCCGCGAGGGGGTATCCCGATCGACGTCTTCTGGCAGACCGGCGCAGTGCCAGCGGATGTGTGGATTCCGGATCAGGGCGTACCCCCCTATCGCGGCAGGGGCTGAACCTTGCTTCGCGCGATTCCGGGATCTTTGGGATCACGGCGCTTGAGTTTCAATCGACATCGCCTCGTGCACACGCGCAGGCGGATTAAGTTCGCCCGGCGCCCTTCACATGAAGCTGGAAACGTCCGCCTGCCTCTGCGATGATGGCGCGTCAACCTGGCTGCACTACGGGACGATCGGTCCTCCCGACCGCCCCGGATCGTCAGGTTCAAGAGCCAGCTTACCATCAGCCGGAATAGGGCACGGGCCACGGACAAGCGCATCGCACCATCAGGACAGCACCGCTTGGAAGGCGTGAGCCGCGGGCCACAACCGGCACGGAATCCGGATGTGACCACAAAAGGGTGGTGGAATTGGAAGCCTATGATTTCATCGTTGTCGGCGCGGGATCTTCCGGTTGTGTCCTGGCCAATCGCCTTTCCGAAAGCGGCAGATATGCGGTCCTGTTGATCGAAGGTGGGGGGCGAAACGCCCATCCCTTCGTCCGCATGCCGCGGGGCTATGCCAAGATCGTTGGCAAACCCCCCTTCTATCGCTTTTTTCCGGTGCGACCGCAGTTGGGGCGTCCGGCAGAAAAATGGTACTATGGCAATGGCCTGGGCGGATCCAGCGCGGTAAACGGTACTTGGTATCTGCGCGGATTGCCCCGTGACTATGACGGGTGGGAAGATCGCGGCAATCCCGGTTGGGGGTGGAAGGACATGCTGCGCGTGTTCCAGTCGCTAGAGGATTATCGCGGTGGCAATGCGCATCCCTCCCGTGGCCGATCTGGGCCGCTTCAGATCACGATGAACCCTTATCGCTCGCGGGTGATCGACGCCGTGATGAAGGCCGGGGTCGAGGCCGGATTGCCAATCCTTGACGACATCACCACGCCAGAGACCGAGGGTCTGGGATATTCGCAATCGACCATCGACCGCGCAGGGCGTAGGGCCTCGGCCTATTCCGCCTTCGTCAGGCCGGTGCGTCGTCGTCCGAACCTGACGGTGGTCACCGACGCCGAGGTCAAGCGGATCACGTTCGAGGGGACGGTCGCCACCGGGATCGTCTGCGATCGGCACGGACGAGAGGTGGCATATTCGGCCCGGCGTGAGGTGGTCCTGTCGGCGGGCGTCTTTTCCTCACCCAAGATTCTGCAACTGTCGGGCGTGGGCCCGAAAGGGCTCCTGGAACGATTGGCTATTCCGCTTGTTTTCCCGCTGGAGAATGTCGGGAAGAACCTTTGCGACCATTCGATGTTCACGATGACCTATCGCCTGCTCGGGCATCCGGGGATGAACCGAGAATTCACGCAATGGCGCCTGCTGTGGCACATCATCCGCTATTACCTGGGCCTGCGCGGTTATATGGCCTATCTGGGGCCGCCGGTGACGGTGCTGAAGGCCAGCGCGGGCAATCTCGGCTGGCCGGATATCCAGTTCGGCGTCGCGCCCTGCTCGACCCGCCAGAGCCGGGACGGGTCGGCGACGACCATCGAGGTGGAATCAGAGCCGGGGATCATGTTCAGCGGCTTCTACAACCGGCCGCGCAGCCGGGGTGAGATCAACATCACCAGTGCCGACCACCGCGACAATCCCGAGGTCGATGCCCGCTGGTGGAGCGATCCCGCCGATCGCGACATGGCCGTCAGGATGGTCAGGTTTGTTCGCAGCCTTGTCTCGATGCCTTCGTTGAAAGATCTGATTGGCAATGAGACCCTGCCCGGCGCCGCGGCGGGCACGGATGACGAGATTGTCGAGGAACTGAAATGGATGATGACTCCGGGTCTGCACGGCACTGGCAGTTGCAGCATGGGGCCGGACCCTGCAAGTTCCGTGGTGGATAGCCGCCTGCGGGTCCATGGCCTGTCGAAGCTGCGCGTGGCCGACTGTTCGATCATGCCGACACCTGTTTCCGGCAATTCGAACGGGGCGGCCATGGCCGTTGGCGCCCGCGCGGCCGAGTTCATTCTTGAGGATGCAGAGGCTTCGGCGATTGCACAGCACGCGATGGCGGCGGGTTAGCACCCGGTCAGGCAATCGCAGGCACTCCGTGCGGTGCAATCGCGGCCCGCAAGGTCAGGGAGAAGTGTCTCGGCCACCAGAACCCGGTTGCAGCAGCAGCGTTTAGAGCGTGCCTCATGCGATCAGCGCCGGGCTGGATGGATGTCAGGGTTCGTTTCCGTGCCAAGTAATTTGCTTTGCAGCAAAATTACGCAACGACAGTTTGCGGGGCGCTGTCGTATCCCGCAATCCTCATCATAACTCCGGGCCTTGGGCTATTCCGCCGGGTGTCGTGAAGGCGCCCGCATCCGTGTTCTGCGGATTGAGTGGAGTGGCCGAATTGGGAACCACGAGGTGTTCTGATGGGAACCGGAAGCAGGGCCGATGCCTGATCTGCCGCATGACGCGGCGCTGTCCAATTGTGGCGTGCAGGCAGGCGCGACTGGCCATCGCATGGAGCGGGTTGCGCCGGACCGGCGGGTGAAGGACGCCTATGACTGCGACTACCTGATCGTCGGGTCCGGTTTCGGCGGATCGGTTTCGGCCTGTCGCCTGACCGAAAAGGGCTATGACGTGGCCGTGCTGGAACAGGGGCGGCGCTGGACGCCGGACAACCTTCCCTCGACCAACTGGAAACTCTGGGACTATCTCTGGCGACCGGGCCTGAGGCTGAAGGGCTTCCTGAACCTTGCCCTGTTCAAGCATGTGCTGATCCTGCACGGCAACGCGGTCGGTGGTGGTTCGATCACCTATGCCCAGACACTGCTGGTGCCGCCCGACACTGTCTGGAAGGACGGCGATTGGGCGGGGCTGGATGACTGGGACAAGGTGATGCCCCGGCATTATGCGACCGCGAAGCACATGCTTGGCGTCACCCGCAACAAGCGTCCGGATGCGGCGGACTGGAAGCTGCGCGAGATGGCCGAAAAGGCTGGCGGGGCCGAGACCTTTTACCTGACCGATGTCGGCGTCTTTTTCGGTGATGCCGATGACACGACCGGGGGCAAGGAATATCCCGACCCCTATTTCGGCGGCGAAGGTCCGGCGCGCAAATCCTGCAATGGCTGCGGCGGCTGCATGGTCGGTTGCCGTCATGACGCCAAGAACACGCTGGACAAGAACTATCTTTATCTTGCCGAAAAGCGGGGCGCCAAGGTCCATGCCGAAACGCGTGTCGTCGACATCCGCCCGATTGGAGGCGCGGCCGACGGCGCGGCTGGGTATGACGTAATCTCGGAGCCGACATGGGGCGGCGGTCCCCAGCGGACATGGCGGGCGCGCAACGTGATCATCGCCGCCTCGTCCCTTGGCAGCCAGTCATTGCTGTTCAGCCTGAAGGAAAAAGGTTCGCTGCCGAAGCTTCCCGACAGCCTGGGCAAGCGGGTTCGGACCAATGCCGAGTCCCTGCTGGGCATCCGCTATCCCGGCAGCAAGGAAGACCTGTCCACGGGTGTCGCCATCGGATCGGGCATCTATATCGACGACCACACCCATATCGAGGCCGTGCGCTATCCGGCGGGATCCAACCTGATGAGCAGCCTGTTTACGGTCCTGACCGGCGGTCGCCCCGGCGCGACGCGGCCGCTGTCATGGCTGTCTGCGATGGGCAAGCTGCTGGTCACGCGCCCGATGGCGGCGCTGCGCAGCATCCTGCCCTATCGCTTCTCGAACGAGACGGTGCTGTTTCTGGTCATGCAAACGCTGGACGGGCATCTGGACATGAAATGGAAGCGCCCGTGGTACTGGCCTTTCCGCAGCAAGCTGACCTCGCATGGCGATCCGATCCCGACCTTCATTCCGCAGGCCAATGCCTTCACCGCAAGGGCGGCCGAGGCGACTGGCGGGGTCGGCCTCAGTTCGATGAGCGAGATCCAGTTCAACGTGCCGATGACCGCGCATTGCATGGGCGGATGCGGCATGGCGGCTACGCCAGATCGCGGGGTGATCGACCACCAGAACCGGGTCTTCAACTATCGCAATCTCTATGTGATCGACGGCTCGATGCTGTCGGCGAACCTGGGTGTGAATCCCAGCCTGACGATCACGGCCCTTGCCGAGCGGGCGATGACCTTCATCCCGCCCCGCGGAGAGATGGCGGATGCGTCTTCCCAAGACACGCGCTACCCCGGCGCATAACACCGTGCTCGCCGATGTGCTAGAATTGTCGGATGGGCCCCTATGGCTGCTGGCAAGCGCATCGATCCATTCCCCGACCCGGCAGATGGCGCGGGTCAGCCCCACGATCATCCCGCGGCCCGAAATGCAGGCCGTCCGATGATAGCGACAGAAAGCGAAGAAGATGATGGATACGCAGATTGTCACCCAGCATCAGGACGGTCTTGCCGATCTGCACCGGATTTTCGACGTGCAGCACGGCGTCACCCGCGGCGGCCTTGCGCCGACGCTGCAGGCGCGGAAATCGCGGCTGGAGAAGTTGCGGCAGATGCTGGTCGCCAACGAGGCCGCCTTTGTCGCCGCGATTTCCAGCGACTTCGGCAACCGCTCGGCCGACGAAACCCGGATGCTGGAAATCGGGCTGGTTCTGAATGGCATCCGCTGCGCCCGCAAGGGTCTTGCCCGCTGGATGCGCCCCGAAAAGCGGCATGTCGACGTGGCATTCCAGCCGGCCAAGGCCTGGGTGCGTCATGAACCGCTGGGTGTGGTCGGCATCATTTCGCCCTGGAACTATCCCCTGTTCCTGTCGCTTGGCCCGCTGGTCGATGTGATCGCGGCCGGAAACCGCGCCATGATCAAGCCCTCCGAGCTGACGCCGCGCTTTTCGGATCTGCTTGCCCGAACCATTGCCGACACATTTGCCGAGGATGAGATCCGCGTCGTGACCGGCGGGGTTGAGGTCGCGCAGGCGTTTTCGGAACTGCCTTTCGACCATCTGGTGTTCACCGGCTCGACCGGCGTCGGCCGCAAGGTCATGCTGGCCGCCGCCGCCAACCTGACCCCCGTTACGCTTGAACTGGGCGGCAAGTCCCCGGCGATCGTCTGCGACGACGTGGATGTCGCGAAGGTCGCGAAAAGCGTGGCCTTCGGCAAGTTCCTGAATGCCGGCCAGACCTGCATCGCCCCCGATTACGCGCTGGTCCCCAGCTCTCAGGTCGAGGCCTTCGGCAAGGCCGTGATAGCGGCGGTCGGCAAGTTCTATCCGACGCTGGCGGGAAATGGCGATTACACCTCGATCATCAGCGACCGGCATTACAGCCGACTGGTCGGCGCCGTGGACGAGGCACGCGCGGCCGGGGCGACGGTGCTTTCCGCCAGGGATGACGGTGTCGCGGCCGTGCGCAAGGTTGCGCCCACGGTCGTCATCGGAGCGCCGGAAAACGGGGTGCTGATGCGCGAAGAAATCTTTGGGCCGGTCCTGCCCGTGATCGGCTATGACAGTCTGGACGAGGCTCTGGCCTTCATCAACCGTCGCGACCGGCCGCTGGCGCTTTACGCCTTCAGTCATCAGCGTGAAACGCTGGAAAAGATCGTCGATGGCGCGATTTCGGGCGGGGTCACGCTGAATGGCACGCTGCTTCACGCCGCGCAGGACGGCATGGCCTTTGGCGGTGTCGGCCCCAGCGGGATCGGCGGTTATCACGGGCGCGACGGGTTTATCCGGTTCAGCCACGCGCGTTCGGTGCTGAAGATCGGCTTCATCAATGTCTTTGAGAAACTTGGCCCGCCCTGGGGCGGACTTGCGCGGACCGTGTCGAAGATCCTTGCCCGTCGCCGCTGATCACGCGGCGGGGGGCAAGGCCCTCTGGGGTGCCGGTTCCTGCAACGCGCCAACGATCCGGTCCCAGACCGGGTGGCTGCGGCCGCGTTCTTCGCCGCGATAGCTGTAAAGCCTGATCTCGACCTCCAGCCGCCAGTGCGGGGCGTCCGAGCCAAGGATCAGCCGCCCCGCGTCCAGATCATCGCGCACAAGGCTTTCAGGCAGCCAGCACATGCCCCAGCCCTGCAAAGCCAGCATCCGCAGGCCGACGCTGATCGAGTTCTCGTGCACGGTCTTGCGCCGGAACGGGTGCTGCGCCATCAGCCGTTGCAGGGCGGTTCCGAAGAACGAGCTGCGGCCATAATCCAGATATGGGATGTCGAACCTGTCCTGCAGCGACCGTTCGATCACGTTCGGCCCCGTCGGCTCAATGCGGCCATCCAGCACGGGCGCGACGACCGGCAGGACCATTTCCCGGCCAAGTGTGATCCAGTCGAACTCGTCCGGGTCAAGCAGCATCGGCACGTAAGGATGGGCATAGCTGAGGAAAAGGTCGGCCTCTCCGCTGACCAGCGCCTCAAGATTGGCCTCGATCCCGCCACGATCGGGAATGACCTTTGATGGAACGCCCGGCAGGGCGGTGCCGATCCGCCTTAGCAGATCGGGCAGAAGCGTCACGGTCAGCGTATGCAGCGCGGCAAGGTTCAGCACGCGCTGGTGTCCGCTATGGGCGGGACGCAGGGTATCGCGGGTCGCATAGAAGGTGCGGATCGCATCCTGCGCCACGGGCAGGAAGGCCTTGCCCTCGGGCGTCAGTTCGGCCGGGATACTGGCGCGGTTGATCAGCGGCGTGCCCAGCCAGGATTCAAGCTGCTTGATCCGGCGGCTGAAGGCGGATTGCGTGATGTGCCGGGCCTCGGCCGCGCGCGAGAAGCTGGCCGTGCTTGTCAGCATGACGAAATCCTCGAGCCATTTGAGTTCCATGTCGTTCCCTTCATGTCCGCGGGGGTCTTAGTCCCGCAGCCGCTCAGAGGCCAGCCCTATGCAAATCCGGTCTAACTTCGGAACAAACCGGCATTGGCCATTTCACTGTGCCGGGACTAGCTTCCCGCCGAATTTCATGCAGGCGATGGATATGACGCGGCACATTTTTCTGAACGGTTCCTATGTCCCTGAAGATCAGGCGAAAATCTCGGTCATGGATCGGGGCTTCCTGTTCGGCGACGCGATCTATGAGGTCACGGCGCTGGTCGACGGGCATCTGATCGACAACGGGCTTCACCTTGCCCGCTTTGCGCGCTCGCTGGCGGAGCTTGGCATTCCGCTGCCGATGCCTCTCGAAAACGTGCGCGAAATGCAGATCGAACTGATCCGCCGCAACCAGATGACGGACGGGACCGTCTATCTTCAGGTCTCTCGTGGCGAGGCCGAGCGCAACTTCCATCCGGCGGCAGGGCTGAGCCCGACCTTCGTGGCCTTCACCCAGCCAGCCAAGCTTTACGACACCCCGGCGCAGCGGGACGGCATCGCGGTTGCGCTGATGAGCGATCCGCGCTGGGAACGACGCGACATCAAGACGGTCATGCTGCTGGGCCAGGTCATCGCCAAGGTCGCGGCCAGAACGGACGGGTTTTCCGATGTCTGGCTGCACGAGGATGGCTGCATCACCGAGGGGGCGTCTTCGACCGCCTTCATCCTGACCAAGTCGGGCACCATCGTCACCCGGCAGAATTCCCATGCCATCCTGCCCGGCTGCACCCGGCGCGCGGTGCTGGACCTTGCCGAACAGCGCGGGCTTGCCATCGAGGAACGCCCCTTCACCATCGCCGAGGCGCAGAACGCCGCCGAGGCGTTTCTGACCAGCGCGTCAAGCCTTGTCATCCCGGTGGTGAAACTGGGCGACAGCGTGATCGGTGACGGACAGCCGGGCCCGGTGACGCGCCATCTGCAAGAGATCTACCTTGCCGCGGCGCGGGCCTGCGAAAAGGTGATCTGAATCCATCCGGCAGGGACTGGAAAAAGGGGCCGGTTGGCTCCTTTTTTTTGTCTTGGGACGGCTTATGCGCCCCAGGTCCGTTCCAGCACCCGGATCCAGTTGCCGTGGGTGATCTTCGCCAGGTCCGCGCCCTGGTATCCGCCCTGCGCCAGCACGTCGGTCAGTTTCGGAAGGTCTGCGGCGTCCCGGATCGCGGCGGGAATGGTGGTGCCGTCGAAATCCGAACCAAGCGCCACGTGGTCGATGCCGATGCGATCGACGATATAGTCGACATGACGAACGATCTGCTCAAGCGGCAGGGAAAGGTCTCGCTCACCCGTCGGGTTCAGGAACATGACCCCGAAGTTGATCCCGACAAGGCCGCCGGTATCCTTGATCGCGTCAAGTTGGCGGTCGGTCACGTTGCGGCTGTGCGGGCAGATCCCGTGGGCATTCGAATGGGACGCGACCAGCGGCGCATCCGAGATTTTGGCGATGTCCCAGAAGCCGGCATCGTTCATGTGCGACAGGTCGACCATGATCTTCAACTCGTTGCAGGCACGGATCAGGGCCTTGCCATGCGCGCTGAGCCCCGGCCCGATTTCGGGCGTCGAGGGGAAGCGGAAGGGTACGCCGAAGGCGAAGATGTTCGGACGGCTCCAGACCGGCCCGATCGAGCGCAGCCCGGCGTTGTGCAGCAGGTAGAGCAGGTCCAGATCGGCGCCGATCGCCTCGACCCCCTCGATGTGGAAGACCGAGGCAAAGGCGCCCGTGTTCATCGCTTCCCGGATATCGGCGGCCGAGCGGCAAAGCTTCAGCCCGCCCCTGGACTCGCGCTCAATGCGGACCAGCAGCCCGGCCATCGCGGTCGTGACTTCCAGCGCTTCCTGCCGGGACGGGGTCGGCCAATTGCCATCCGAGTCCAGAACCCGCTCGGAAGGGACGTAGATCGCGCAAAGTCCGCCGGCGAGATTGCCCTTGCGGGCGCGGGGAAGATCGATGTGACCCACCTCTTCTCCGTCGATGAACCTGCGGGCCGCGTCGGGGCCGCCACTGCGCCACAACCGCAGCAGAACATCGTTATGGCCGTCGAAAACGGCGCTGTCGCAAAGGTCGGTCATCTCTGTTCTCCCACGGATAGTGGGGCGTTACTCGACCTCCGGCCGCTTCGGCGCAACCGCGGAATTCGCAGCGTCAGTGCAGGTGCGTCATTGTAACCTATTGATCTGAAAATACTATGCAAATGCAGACTGATCCAAGGCGGAATTGGCATTGGCAGGGGGCAAAAGCGACATGTTACCGCGCGTCCCGTAGCGGATCCGTGCGATGCCGCTGTCTTGACTCGTCAGAAGAACCGGTGTCTGGACCCCACTTCGTCCATTCGAACGGTCCGTGAACTTAGGGATTCAACCATGCTTTCCAGACGTCATTTCCTTGTCGGGGCCGCTGCATTCCCGGCAGTGTCCTATCTGTCGCTCGGCACGGCCTTCGCCGCAAACCCCAAAAGCGTGCTGGTCGCCGCGCAGCAACTCGACAACATGACGAGCCTTGACCCGCATGAAAGTTTCGAGGCCATCGGCTCGGAAATCTGCGGCAACATGTATCACAAGCTGGTTCATCCGAACCTTGACGATCCGAACAAGGTCGACCCCAAGATCGCGGAAAGCTGGACCGCCAGCGAGGACGGCAAGACCTTCACCTTCAAGATCAAGTCGGGCATCAAGTTCTCGTCTGGCGGCGACCTGACCGCCGAGGATTGCGCCTGGTCACTGCAGCGCTGCGTGTCGATGAACAAGGGCCCGGCCTTCATCATCACCCAGTTCGGCTGGAACGCCGAAAACGCCGCCGAGATGATCAAGGCAACCGACGCCCAGACGCTGGTGCTGACCACCGCCGCGCCGACCTCGATCGCCTTCCTGCTTTACTGCCTGTCGGCCAACGTCGGCTCGATCGTCGAAAAGGCCGTGGTCATGGCCAATGCTCAGGGCGAAGACTGGGGCAACGCCTGGCTGCAGAAGAACTCGGCCGGTTCGGGCGAATTCGTGCTGCAGGTCTGGCGTCCCAGCGACACCGTCTCGCTGCAGGTCAACCCGAACGGCGACTACAAGGGCGACCTGAAGCGGGTGATCCTGCGCCACATCGTCGATCCCTCGGCCCAGCTTCTGATGCTGCAGAAGGGCGACGTGGATATCGCGCGCAACCTGACGAGCGAGCAGCTGAAGACGCTGAAGGACGATCCTTCGGTCGTGCTGGTGCGCAAGTCCACCGCCTCGCTGAACCTGATCTCGCTGAACGTCTCGAACGAGAAGCTGAAGAACCCGAAGGTCTGGGAAGCGGTGAAATGGGCGCTCGACTATGACGGCATCCAGAGAAACATCCTGCCGATGACCCACGAGGTCCATCAGTCGATCATTCCCGACGGTCTGCCGGGCGCGCTGAAGGACAACCCGTTCCAGAAGGACGTCGCCAAGGCCAAGGCGCTGCTGGCCGAGGCCGGCTTCCCCGACGGGTTTGAGATCAAGATGGACCACTATTCGGCGCAGCCGCACCCGGCCATCGCCCAGACCGTTCAGGCCAACCTGGCCGAGATCGGCATCAAGGTCACGCTGCTGGCCGCAGAAAACCGCCAGGTCCTGACCAAGATGCGGGCGCGCGAGCACGAGATGGCGCTGTCGGCATGGGGCACGGATTACTTCGATCCGAACTCGAACGCCGATGTCTTCTGCATCAACACGGACAACTCGGACGGTGCCGCGACCAAGCCCTTTGCCTGGCGTTCGCATTTCCAGGACGACAAGATCGCCGAGATGGCGATCTCGGCCCGTGACGAGGCCGATCCGGCCAAGCGCGTCGAGAAGTATCTGGAACTTCAGAAGTTCTACATGGAGAACAGCCCCTTCGCGATCATGATGCAGGGCTCGGTGACGGCAGCGTGCCGCCCCGACGTGACCGGCGTGCTGCTGGGAACGCTTCCCGACAGCAACTCCTATGCGGGAACCACCAAGGCGTGAGCAGAACACTGAAAACTGCGGGCAGCCTGCTCGGCAGCGTCCTTGCGACGCTGTTCGGGCTGGCTGTCGTCACCTTCATGATCGGGCGGGTGATGCCGGTCGATCCCGTGATCGCGGCGGTGGGCGACAATGCGCCCGAAGCCGTGATCGAGCGCGTGCGCGTCGAGATGGGGCTGGACCAGCCCCTGATCGTCCAGTTCGGCCACTATATCTGGCAGCTCCTGCACGGCGATTTCGGCAAGTCGATCCTGACGCAGAACCCGGTCACGACCGACATCGCGCATTACTTCCCCGCGACAATGGAGCTGGCGACCTATGCGTTGATCATCGCCGTCGTCATCGGCGTGCCGCTTGGCATCCTTTCGGCGGTGAAGCAGGGGTCAGTCGTCGATCAGGTCATCCGTGTCCTCTGCCTTGCCGGGCACTCGATCCCGGTCTTCGTGCTGGCGCTGCTGGCGCTTCTGATTTTCTATGCCGCGCTTGGCATCGCGCCGGGACCGGGCCGACAGGACATCATCTTCCAGGACATGCTGCCCAGCGTCACCGGGTTCCTGACCATCGATGCGCTGCTGGCGCGGGACATGGATGCGTTCCGCGATGCCATGGCGCATCTGGTGCTGCCAGTGACGGTGCTCAGCTATTTCTCGATGGCCTATATCACCCGGATGACGCGCGCCTTCATGCTTGATGCGCTGAAGGGAGAATTCATCGTCGCGGCCCGCGCCAAGGGTCTGTCGATGACACGCGTGATCTTCGGCCATGCCTTCCCGACCGTCGCGGTCCAGCTGATCACCGTGATTGCGCTGACCTATGCCGGTCTGCTGGAAGGCGCAGTCGTGACCGAGACCGTGTTCGCATGGCCGGGTCTGGGCCAGTATCTGACCATATCGCTGCTGAACGCGGACATGAACCCGGTCATCGGGGCGACGCTGCTGATCGGCCTGATCTATGTCGGGCTGAACCTTCTGGCCGATGTTCTCTACCGCGTGTTCGACCCGCGCGTTCAATAAGGGCCAACGAACATGCTGAGCAATTTCCGCGCCTGGGCGCTGGACGACATGCCCACCTCGCGCGCACAGGCGGGGTGGGGCCGCCGCTATCGCACCTGGCTTGCGCTGCGGCGCAATCCCCTGGCGATGATCGGGCTGACCATCATTGCCGCCGCGATCCTGCTGGCGATCTTCGCACCTCTGTTGGCCCCTTATGACCCGGCCCTGCAGAACCTGGACAACCGCCTTGCCCGCCCCGCGGCCGAACATCTTTTCGGCACGGACGAGCTGGGACGCGACATCCTGTCCCGCATCCTTTACGGCGGGCGCGTCACGCTGGGGATGGTGATTTCGGTCGTCGTGCTGGTCGCGCCGATCGGCCTGGCCGTCGGCTGCATCGCCGGCTATTTCGGCGGCAAGGTCGATGCACTGCTGATGCGCGTGACCGATGTCTTTCTGGCCTTCCCACGCCTGATCCTGGCGCTGGCCTTCGTCGCCGCGCTGCGGCCCGGTGTCGAAAGCGCCATCCTTGCCATCGCGCTGACGGCGTGGCCGCCCTATGCGCGGATCGCGCGGGCCGAGACGATGACCATCCGCAACAGCGACTTCATCGCGGCCTGCCGTCTGACCGGCGCCTCGCGCTGGCGGATCGTGATGCGTCACATCGCGCCGATGTGCATCCCTTCGCTGATCGTGCGGGTGACGCTGGACATGTCCTCGATCATCATCACGGCCGCGAGCCTTGGCTTCCTTGGCATGGGCGCGCAGCCGCCTTCGCCGGAATGGGGTGCGATGATCGCGACGGCGCGGCAATACATGCTGCAGCAATGGTGGGTGGCGGTTGCGCCCGCGGTGGCGATCCTGCTGACCTCGCTGGCCTTCAACTTTCTCGGCGACGGTCTGCGCGACGTCCTCGACCCCAAGCAGAACTGAGGAGGCGACATGCAGGTTGATATCCAGAACCTCCGCATTGCCTTCGAGCGCGACGGCAAGCGGTCCGAGGCGGTGCGCGGCATCTCGTTGTCGCTGGGGCGCGAAAAGCTGGGGATCGTCGGCGAATCCGGTTCGGGCAAGTCGCTGACGGCGCGGGCGCTGATGAAGCTTCTGCCCAAGACTGCCCATGTCACCGCGGATCGGATGCAGCTTGGTGAAACCGATATCCTGTCCGCGCGCGAAAAGGACATGCGCAAGATCCGCGGCAAGCGCGTCGGCTTCATCCTTCAGGATCCGAAATATTCGCTGAACCCGGTGAAAAGCATCGGCACCCAGATCGGCGAGGCCTGGCGCGAGCACAAGGGCGGATCGCGCAGGCAAGTGCGCGAGGCCGTTCTGGACCTGCTGGATCAAGTCAAGATCCGTGACCCGAAGAAGGTGTTCGACAGCTATCCTCACGAGATCTCGGGCGGCATGGGGCAGCGCGCGATGATCGCGATGATGCTGGCCCCCGACCCGCATCTGCTGATCGCCGACGAACCCACCTCGGCACTGGATGCCACCGTCCAGGCCGAGATCCTGAAGCTGATCGACGATCTTGTCGAAAGCCGGGGCATGGGCCTGATCCTCATCAGTCACGACCTGCCGCTGGTCTCGCATTTCTGCGACCGGGTGTCGGTCATGTATATGGGGCAGGTGATGGAAGAGATGCGCGCATCCGAGCTTCTGCGCGCCCAGCACCCCTATACGCGGGGTCTGCTGAACGGGATGCCGTCGCTGCTTCACCCCAAGCGCCGCCTGCCGGTGCTGCAGCGGGATGAGGAATGGCTGAAGGAGAAGGCCCGATGAGCGCGCCGATGATCGACATTCAGGATCTGCGGATCGCATTCTCGGGGCAGGAAGTCGTCAAGGGCGTCAACTTTTCGGTCGCGCGGGGCGAAAGCTTCGGCATCGTCGGCGAATCCGGCTCGGGCAAATCCACGGTCCTGCGCGCGTTGGCCGGGTTGAACGAACACTGGTCGGGCCGGATGCTGATCGACGGGGCAGAGCTTCCGCATCGTCGTCCGCCGGAATTCTTCCGCAAGGTTCAGATGGTGTTCCAGGATCCCTTCGGTTCCCTGCATCCGCGCCAGACCATCGACCGCATCCTGTCCGAGATCCTGCTGGTCCATCGCATCGGCGATGTCGATGGGCGCATCAACCGGGCGCTGTCCGCTGTGGCCTTGCCGCAATCCGCGCGCTTCCGCTTTCCGCACCAGCTATCGGGTGGGCAAAGGCAGCGCGTGGCGATCGCGCGCGCGCTGATCTCGGAACCGCAGGTGCTGCTGCTGGACGAGCCGACCTCGGCGCTGGACGTGTCGGTCCAAGCCGAAGTGCTGAACCTGCTGGCCGACCTGCGCGAGGAAAGAGGCCTGACCTATGTCATGGTCAGCCACAACCTTGCGGTCATCAGCCACCTTTGCGATCGCTTGGGCGTCATGCAAGGCGGTCAGATGGTCGAGCAATGCACGGCCGATGAGCTGCGGGCGGGCCGGGTCAACCATCCCCATACGCAGGAACTGCGCCGCCTGAGCGTGGCGCTGGAAGAAGTCGAAGGCTAGGGAAACGGACGGGATGAGTGTGCTGAACTGGGCGGCCGCCGAAGCGGCCTTGCTGGCATCGGTCGCCTGGGACGGGGATGAACCCGGCGGCGCGGTCATCCTGTTCGATCGGGACGGCCTGCGCGCATCGCGCGCGGCGGGGGTCGAAAGCCTGTCGACCTTTGCCCCTTTCGGGATCGACACTGTGGTGCGCTATGCCTCGGTGACGAAACATGTCTTTGCCAGCTTCGTGCTGGCCCATCCCGATGTGATCTCGCTTGACGATCCGCTGGGCAGGCACCTGCCCCGGCTGGCCCCGGCCCTGGCACAGGTCACGGTGGGTCGCGCGCTGGACATGTCGGGCGGTATTCCCGACACCCGCGAATGCCTGACCCTGATCGGCCTCTCCATCTTCAGCGAGACGACGGCGCCCGAACTGCTGGCCTTTCACGAAGGGATGGCGCGCCTGAACTATCCGACCGGCACCGAGGTCCATTACTCGAACGGCGGCTATCGTCTGGTGGAAGAGGCGATGCGTGCCCACGGCCTGTCCTTTGACGATTTCCTGCGTCGCGAATTGCGCGAGGGGCGGGGCATCCAGATGCTGGCGGCCGAGATGTGGACGGACCCGGTCGCGGGGCTTGCCACCGGCTATTGGCACGATGGCGCGTCCTGGCGGATGGGTCTGCAGGGGATGCATCTGTCGGCGGCGGGCAGCCTGATCGGCAGCGGGCGCTCGCTTGCGGAATGGGGCCGTGCGCTTCTGGCGGGCGAAGGCAGCTTTGCCGGGCGCCTTGCTGCGCTGACGGCGACCCGCCATCTCGCCGATGGGCGGGCCACTGGCTATGGGCTGGGAATGCGGCGCCAAATTGTCGGGCAGCGCGAGCTGGTCGGGCATGGCGGTTCGCAGCCGGGCTTCAAAAGCTATCTGCTGCTCGATCCCGAAACCGGGACAGGCTGCGCGGTCGTCTCGAACCGGGACGACACCAACGGGTCGGGGCTGGCGGCGCAGGCGATGGCTGCGCTTCTGGGCGAGACACTGCCCGAAGCGGGATCAGACCTTGTCCCCGGCCTTTATGCCGCCGCCGAGGGCGCGGACTGGATCGAAGTTCGCGGTGCGTCGGTCACGCGCCTTGATGACGAGGTTGCGGTTTATCCGGTTGTCGGCGGTGGGGTCGACAGCATGTCCCCCACCTCGCGGCTTGAATTGCGGATGGAGGGCGATGCCGTCGTGGGCGAGGTCGGCCATTCACCCGCCCGCTTCCTGCCCGCGCAGGCCGAACTCGTTCCCGCGGATCTTGCGGGCGCTTGGCTTTGCGAGGAATTCGGCGCCGTGCTGGAGATCCGCGACGGGGCGGTGGTCATGGGTGCCGGGCCGAAACGCCGCGCCATGCCGTTGCAATCGCTGGGGGGCGGCCGCTTCCTGTTTACGCTGACTGACGGCCCCTGGATCCGGCGCGTCTGTCTGCACCGCGTCGGGCCGGATCATGTCGATCTGGTTCTGTCGCGCGCACGGATGATCCGTTACGCCCGGCGCGGCTAAACGCTTTCGCAGGCCTCCGGGGGCCGGAGCGCGTCATTTTCCCGGCGGCGGATCGGGAATCCTGCGCTGGTCCAGCCTGAGCTGCAGGAAAGCCAGATCCAGCCAGCCGCCGAATTTCGTGCCCACTTCGCTGAGCAGCCCGACCTGCTGGAACCCCAGTTTTTCGTGTAGCCGGATCGAGCCGGTATTGCCCGCCTCGATTCCGGCGACCATGACATGCTTGCCGATTGCCCGCGCGCGGTCGATCAGCGCCTCAATCAGCGCCCGGCCCAGACCCGCGCCGCGCTGATCGGCGCGGACATAGACGGAATGTTCGACCGTGTGGCGATAACCCTCGAAGGCGCGCCAGTCCCCGAACGAGGCATAGCCCAGCACATCGCCCCCCTCGCCCATTGCCACCAGCACCGGATAACCCGCCCGCGCCCGGTCGGCGAGCCAGGCTTGCCGGTTCGCAAGGTCCACCAGGGTTTCGTTCCAGATCGCTGTCGTGTGCTCGACAGCGTCGTTATAGATCAACATGATCCCTTCGAGGTCGCCCTCGGACGCATCGCGAATATGCATGGTCAGTCCCGCCGCCATCAAACGGCCCGAATGTCCACTATGTTGGACGATTGGTCAAGGATTCCCGGCGCCTCGCATCAATCATTCCGCAAGACAGTGACGGCGTAGATGCAAGGGAACTCGCCCGTATTGCGGAAGATGCAATCGGCAGGCGGGCCAAGTTGCAGACAATCGCCAGCGTTCAGGCGATGCCGAACCGGCCCTTCATCGAACTCCAACTCACCCTCGAGCACCCAGATCAGTTGCCGCTGGAATGCATAGGCAGATGCCGGCATAGGAACGTGCTTTCCTGCGGGCAGGACGATCTGGACCAGATCGAGCGGCAGGTCCGAGCGGGGCGAAACTTGCCTGCGAATATAGCCGGTTTCCGGATCGATCCAGACAGGCTGATCAAGCCTGCGCAGCAGGTGTCCGCCCGCGGCTTCAGCCCGCGCCAGCAGGGTCGACATGCTCAACCCGAAAGCCCCCGAAAGCTTGCCGAGCAGATTGGCGGTCGGGCTGCTGGTCCCCCGCTCTACCTTGTGGATCATCGCGCGTGAGACGCCTGCCCGCTCGGCCAGGTCGGTCAGGGACCAATTGCGGCTTTTTCGTTCCGCGCGGATGCGCGCGCCAATTCTGATGTCGATGTCATTCTGCTGCATCGTGATACAATAGTAGACAATCCTGCGATCCGGCAAGCCTCATCTTCCACTCGGGCCGAAGGAGTGCAGATAGGTTGGTGCAAATGCGTCGCATTTAGAAGTAATTGTTTTTATTGACTTAAACCTTCGCCTGACCTACCCCGCCCCTATCGGGGAGTAGCGACACCGGAAACGGTGGAGGCACGTCAACATACTCGCGGAACATTCCGCGTGGCGTGTCCGGTCCTTGGGACTTTGCGAGACCGTGGCGAGGGGACTCTGCGGGCGGGGTCCGTCCATCGCCCGGTTCAGCCCAGAGGAATACATCATGTCCCCGATTTCCATCGGCGTCCTTGCCGTCTCGATGTCCATCGACGCCTTCATCGCCTCGGTTGGAAAAGGTGCCTCGGCGCGTCGTCCCAGTTTTGGCAATGCGATCCGGACCGGTGCGATCTTTGGCCTTGTCGAGACGATCACCCCCGTGATCGGTTGGAGCGCCGGAGTCGCAGCCAGCCAGTATGTTGCGCAGGTCGATCACTGGATCGCCTTCCTGCTGCTGGCGGCGGTCGGCGTCCACATGGTCTTTCAGGCCTTGGCGCGGGATGCCGAGGAAGAAGCTGGCCCATCGTCGCTTTGGACCACGATTGGCACCGCTGTCGGCACCTCGTTGGACGCAATGGCGGTCGGGGTCTCACTTGCCTTCTTGGATGTGAACATCTTCATCATCGCCAGCGCCATTGGCCTTGCGACCATGGTGATGAGCTCGACCGGAATGCTTGCCGGGCGCTTCCTGGGCAAGCGATTTGGCCGGGTCGCAGAGGCGGTCGGCGGCTGTGCCCTGTTCGGGCTGGGTGCGCTGATCCTGTTCGAGCATCTGACTGCGGTTTGATTTGCGCAATGCGGCCCCCCCGATCGGTGGGGCCGCAAGGCCGCTCAGCTTGTCCTGACGCGACCGATGATCGTCAGGACGGCGGTCGCGAGGATCAGCCCGCTGGCCAGAAAGACGCCCCGCGGCCCTGAAACCTCCAGCAAGGCCCCGCCCAGACCCGCGCCGCTTGCGATGGCGAAGTTGATGGCGGCGACGATCAGGCTGCCCCCTGCCTCTGCCTGATCCGGCATCGAGCGCGTGATCCAGGTCGACCAGGACACCGGAACCCCGGCAAAGACCAGTCCCCAAAGCGCAACCAGCGCGGCATCCATCATCGGGATTCCCCCGAAGCTGGTCAGAAGCAGCGCCAGCGTCGCCATGACCAGCGGCAGCAGGATCAGGGCAAGCCGCAAGGAGCGTTCGATGACAAAGGCCACCAGATAGGTGCCTGCAAAGTTGGCCAGACCAAAGCCGAAAAGGATCGCTGTCACGCCATCGATCCCGACCCCAGTCACTGTTTCAAGGAAGGGGCGGATATAGGTGAAGAAGGTGAAGTGACCGGCAAAGACCAGAAGCACCGCGATCATCCCGATGCCGATCCCCGGTCGAGCAAGCACCTGAAACAGCGTGCCCATGCGGGCCGATCCCTGCGCGGGCAGCGGCGGCAGGGTGACTGATTGCACGAACAGCGCCAGCACCGCCAGACCGGTCGCCGCCACAAAGACGCCACGCCAGCCGATCAAAGCGCCAAGATAGCTGCCGACCGGCACGGCAAAGACCGTGGCGGCCGAGACCCCCATGAACATGATGGCCAATGCGCGGGGAATCGAATCCTCGGGGACCAGCCGCATCACGGTGGCGACCGACAGGCTCCAGAACCCGCCAAGCGCGATCCCCATCAGGATGCGGCCGACCAGCAGCACGCCCAGGCCCGGCGCGCTGGCGACCAGAAGGTTCGATACGATCAGCAGAACCGACAGGCCCATCAGCACCCAGCGCCGGTCCAGGCCCCGCACCAGAACCGACACGAACAGGCTGGTGACCAGCGCGACCAGTGCGGTTGCAGTAACGGCCTGCCCTGCCGCGCCCTTGCTGATCTGCAAGCCTTCGGCCAGAGGCGTCAGCAGGCTTGCGGGCAGGAACTCGGCCGTCACCAGCGCAAAGACACCCAGTGACATGGAAAGGACCGCGCCCCAGGCAGGACGATCCGGTGCGCCGACATCCGGGGCGACTGAAAAATCTGTTTCGATCAATGATGTATCGGTGGCCATGATCCGGTCCTTGCTTTCCGTGGCTTCAAGGATCTGAATTTGGCTGGATCGGCCGGACAAACCATGCCAGTTTATCCGGCATGTTTGATCGAAAATCCGAAACGCCGGAAACCCGTGATGCCGTCAGTGAACTGCTTCTGGGGATGCGGCTGCGCGGCGCGCGCTACTGGCGGCTGCGGTTGTCGCCGCCCTTCGGGATCAATTTCCATGCCCATGACGGCGCCAGGTTCCATTTCATCGGCCAGGGAGAGGCGCTGCTGATTCTGCCGCAGATGGCACCGCGCCTGATGAAGGCGGGGGACGCCGTCCTGATTCCGCGGGGGCACCCCCACCAGCTGCTTTCGGGTTCGCGCGTCACGTCGCGGGATTTCGACAGCTTCACGCCCGAAACGCTCTGCCCCGCCTTTTGCGAGATCAAGGCCTGCGATTCCCAGGCGTGCCGGACAGGCGACACGACCATCCTGACCGGCGCGATGGAACTGGACCTGGTGACCATGCACCCGCTGGTCGGGCTGATGCCCCAGGCGATGACCGTCGGCGCCCTGCTGGACCGCCAGCCCGAGATGCACGCCATCCTGTCCGCAATGGAGACCGAGATGGCGCAGGACCGTCCGGGATCGGCGGGCGTGCTGGCGCGTCTGGCCGATGTCATCTCGGCACTGATCGTCAGGGGATGGGTGGAATGCGGCTGCGACAGCGCGTCCGGTGTGATTACCGCGCTGCGCGATCCCCGGCTGGCCCGCGTTCTGGTCGCGCTGCACAAGGATCCGGGCCGCGACTGGGACATTCCGGCCATGGCGGGCCTGATGGGGGCATCCCGTTCGGTCTTTTCCGACCGTTTCTCCGAGATCGTCGGCGTCAGTCCCTCGCGCTATGTGACCGAGTTACGGATGCGGATCGCGGCCCAATGGCTGGAGCAAGAGGGCAGCTCGGTCGCCGATGTCGCCTTCAGGCTGGGCTATGGGTCGCAGGCGGCCTTCACCCGTGCCTTCCGTCGAGTGATCGGCGTCTCGCCCGGTCGTCAGCGGCGAAGATCGCTGGTTCAAGCGGCGGGCTGAAGCGGGACTTCGGCCCCTGTCCTTTTGAATTGCACACAGCCCCCACGGCCCGCCGAAACCCGCCCGGCCGCGGCCGGATTGGCATGTCGGTTCGTGATCGGGATTGACAGGATCGGACAACGGTGCGCAAATGCAGTTGCAAAGCATTCGCAACTTGGCTGACATGTCCGATCAATCGCAGACCTTCGCCTCTCTTCCCAAAGCCGGCCAGTCCGATGGCTGGCGCAGCAAAAGCTCCATCCCGTCGCTGTCCGAGGTCTTCGGCTCGGTCGCCGTTCCCCGCGGAGGCAGCGCATGGCGGCGCTTTCTGGCCTTCATCGGGCCCGGCTACCTTGTGGCCGTCGGCTATATGGACCCCGGCAACTGGGCGACCTCACTCGCCGGTGGGGCGAAGTTCGGCTATACGCTGCTCTTCGTCGCGCTTTTGTCCAACATCATGGCGATCCTGCTGCAATCGCTTTGCGCGCGCCTTGCCATCGCGTCAGGCCGCGACCTTGCGCAGGCCTGTCGCGATGCATTTCCGGCCTGGGTGTCCTGGCCGCTCTGGTTGTTCGCCGAAGCCGCGATCATCGCGACCGACCTGGCCGAGGTGATCGGCGTCGCCATCGGGCTTAACCTTCTGTTCGGGATCCCGCTGGAGATTGGCGTCTTTCTGACGGCGGCGGATGTGTTCCTGATCCTGTGGCTGCAGAATCGCGGGTTCCGCTGGGTCGAAGCCTTCGTCATCACCCTGCTTGTGGTGATCTCGGCCTGTTTCTTCGTGCAGATCGCGATGGCAGATCCGAACTGGAACGACGTGATCCGCGGATTTGCCCCCTCGGTCGAGATCGCCACCAATCCCGAGATGCTTTACCTGTCACTGGGGATCATCGGGGCAACGGTGATGCCACATAACCTGTATCTGCATTCGGGCATCGTGCAGACCCGGAACTGGGGCAAAAGCCCCGAGGGCAAGCGTCAGGCGCTGACCTTGGCGACATGGGATTCGACCATTGCCCTGATGCTGGCACTGGCGATCAACGCATCGATCCTGATCCTTGCGGCTGCAACCTTCCACACCAGCGGGAACACCGAGATCGTCGAGATCGATCAGGCCCACGCGCTGCTGGCCCCGCTTTTGGGGGGTGCTTTGGCGCCGGTCCTGTTCGGGGTCGCGCTGCTCTGTTCCGGCCTGAACGCGACCGTGACCGCGACAATGTCGGGCCAGATCGTGATGGAGGGCTTTGTCCACCTGCGGATCAGCCCGGTCCTGCGGCGACTGATTACCCGGTCCATCGCGCTGGTGCCGGCGGTGGTGGTGATCCTGCTGTGGGGTTCGGAAGGGACCGGCCAGCTGCTGATCCTCAGTCAGGTGGTGCTGAGCTTCCAGCTGCCCTTTGCGATCGTGCCACTGGTGATGTTCACAGCAAGCCGGGCGAAGATGGGCGACCTGGTCGCGCCGCTATGGCTGACCGTCCTGTGCGGGCTGATCGCGGTGCTGATCATCGGGCTGAACGCCAACCTGATCCTGTCGATCCTTGGCGGATAGGACCGCCCCGGTGACGCGCCGTTCCCGGCGCGTCCCATACCCTTTGTGCATCTAGAAGATCGCGACCTTGGTCCCGACCTCGGCCAACCCGTAAAGCTGCGTGATATGTTCGTTGTAGAGGCCATAGCACCCGCTGGAGGAGCGCCGCCCGATCTTGCGCGTGTCATGCGTGCCGTGGATCAGATAGGCGGGCCAGGACAGGTAAAGTCCGAACGGCCCCAATGGATTGTCGGGCGAGCCGCCCTCGACCCGCAGTGGCAGATCGGGGTTCCGTCGCCGCATGTCCGCGGTCGGGGTCCAGGACGGCTTCTCGGCCTTTCGGACCACCTCGGTCTTGCCGCGCTTGGTCAGCTCTTCCGACACGGGGATCGAGCACGGGAAAAGCCGATAGACCGCCTGATCTCCCGACCAGTAATGCAGCGCCTTCGAGTTCACATCGGCCAGGATGACGCCAACCCCCAGTTCCGGGAAGAACTCGCTCCAATGCCGGGAGCGGAAGGACGAGATGTTGCGGCGCGTGTCCGCGTTGGGGTCGATCTGGAAGGTTCCGACATCGGGCGCGCGGCCAGCCTCGGCGGTTCCATAGACCGGCGAGCCCGTGCTGGGATCGATCTGCTGGGCAAAGGCTCCCGAGGCGGCAAGGCCGACGCCCGCACCGGCCACCCCGTAAAGGAAACGGCGTCGTCCCATCTTTGCGCTGCGCGTGTCCGAATTCTGTGTCACTGCTCAGTCTCCGTTATCTGGCATGGATTTTCCGGCGACAGGGCGCTGCCTGCGGGCCGGTCTGGAATCCGGGGCCGCGGGGGCATCCCGCCCGCGATCCCGGCGGATGTCAGGCATGGATCATCACCGGCAGGCCAAGCGAGAGCATGGCGTAGATGTCCTCGATCTCGTCGTCGGTGACGGTGATGCAGCCGGCGGTCCAGTCCTTCCTTTGCTTGACAAGCTGCCGCCCCTCGGGACCGCGGCCGTGAAACATGATGTCGCCCCCGGCCGAAAGACCGTGCTGCGCGGCAAAGGCGCGATCATAAACATTCGGATAGGAGATCCCGGCTGACAGGTGATACCGGCTGCGGGGATTGAACCTGTCGATGAAATACAGGCCCTCTGGCGTCTTGCCGTCACCCTCGAACTGCTTGTGGCCGATCGGCTGGGTGCCCAGTCCGAAGTCATAGGACTTGAGGACGCTTCGCCCGCTCAGCAGGTACATTCTGCGATTGCTTTTCTGGACGACGACCTGCGTCACCGGCGGGCCGCCATAAGACTTGAAGACGGGCCCTCGGTTTTCGGAAGCGCCGCAGGCCGCCAGCACAGCTGGCAACAGCAGCGCAAAATTCCTGCGCGAGATTGTTGGCATGATGATATCCCGACGTGGCCGCGTCCGTGGCGGATCCCGTCCCGAGGTTTCACTGGAGGCAGGCGTCGTCAGGCGTCACGCGCGACCTTGGAATGGCGCGCGACTCCTGCATCGCCCGGCAAGGCGTCGTCCCTGAAATGGATCGGCAGATGATCCCGTGGGGGCACGCGCCACTGCACTTGATGGGCAAGTCAGCCCTTCAGATTGCCTCGATCCGCGGAGGCGGCTCGGGGCATGGCGGGGACACCCCCCTGACCAGGCTTTCTTCGGGAAAAGGTAGCTCCGCATGACCGGACCGAGGGTGCGCGTGGGACATGGGAAGCACGGCGAATTGCTGGTGGTCGTGATCCGCCGCATCGGGTGAGGCGGCTTCGCCGGTCTGATCGTCGCCCGGTTGCAGGCCGTCATCCTGCATGACCGGGATCGGCATCGTGAATTCGGTCGCGCCTGCGCCGAACGGCGCCAGCACGCTGGCCAGCAGCATCAGGAATGTCAGCAGTAGGGCTGGCGCCCTTAGATCCTGCATACTCGTCGCCTCAGTCACTGCCGATCTTCTGCGGATCGGTCGGCCGTCATTCGGCCGGGATTAGGCAGGATTATGCCGACGTGACCCATTTTTTCAACCAACAGTCGCTAACCGACCGATAACATTAGCCTGATCGACGGCCTCTGACGCCGGAATGCAATGCCGTCCCGATTTTCTCGCTGCGCGGTTGCCTTCGAGGCGATCCTGCGGGAACCTGTCGGAAAAGCGCAATCATGGGACGGGGTGACGATGAACAGGGAACAGCGCATCCTTCGCACCTCGATCGCGATGACCGTGGTGCTGGCCATCGCCGGGATCGTCTTCGGGTTGATGGCGGGGTCCGCCTCGATCGTCTTCGACGGCATCTTCGGGCTGACCGATGCGGTCATGACCGGGCTTGCCCTTCTGGTCGCCCGGCTGATTTCACTTTCCCGGTCACGCGACAACATCTCGCGCAAGCTGGATGAACGCTTCACCATGGGGTTCTGGCATCTGGAGCCGATGGTCCTTGGCCTGAACGGGATGCTGCTGATCGTGGCCGTGACCTATGCCCTTGTGACCTCGATCGACAGCTTCCTGAGCGGCGGGCGGCCACTGGCGTTCGGCTATGCCATTGCATTCGCCGTGGTCTCGCTGATTGGCGATCTGGTGATGGTGATCTATGTGCGTCGGGCAAACCGGAAGATCGATTCAGAACTGGTCGCGCTGGACGGCCGCTCGTGGATCATGGCGACCTGCCTGACGGCGGCGCTGCTGGTGGCGTTCCTGATCGGCGCGCTGATCCAGGGCACCTCGATCGCGTGGATGTCGCCCTATATCGACCCGGCGGTGCTGGCGCTGGTCTGCCTGGCACTGATCCCGGTTCCGGTCGCCACCGTCCGCACCGCGCTGGCCGAGATCCTGCTTGTGACCCCGCGCGACCTGAAGACCGAGGTTGACGATGTCGCCCGAGAGATTGTCCGCCGCCAGGGTTTCCTAGGCTTTCGCGCCTATGTGGCGCGGGTCGGGCGGGGAAAGCAGATCGAGCTTTACTTCATCGTTCCGCCCAACTCCCCCGCGCGAAAGCTTGAGGAATGGGACGCCCTGCGCGACGAGATCGGTGAAGAGCTTGGCGACGAAGGGCCGGATCGCTGGCTGACCATCGTCTTCACGACCGATCTTGAATGGGCGGAATAGGGGGCGTGGTCAGCCAGCCAGCGCGTCCTGCATCTCGCGTTCGATGGTCTGGCAGAACGCATCAAGCGGAAGGGCGTTGAGGGCCTGTCCGAAAGGATCTTCCAACTGGTGGCTCAGGGCGTCGAGCCCGAAGAAGGTATAGGCAACCAGCAGCACCGGCAGCAGCGTCCACCAGCCCAGCGAGCCGGCCAGCGCAAAGGGCAGCAACAGGCAGAAGATCAGCGCCGTGCGGTGCAGAAGCAGCGAATAGGCAAACGGAACCGGGGTCGAGGCGATCCGTTCACACGCGGCCTGCGCGGCGGAAAGCTGGGCAAGATGGCCCTCCAGCACCGACCAGCGGATTTCTCCCATCTGACCCGACAGGTTCAGTTCCGCAAGTCGCGCGCCTGCCAGTTGCAAGACTCGGTCGGTGGGATTGGGCCGGTCGGCCATGTCCTCGTCCGGCAGCCACCGCGCAAGGGCGGCATGTTCGTCCCGGCGGCGCAACCGGGCTGACAGGCCGGCGGCAAAGGCGCAGGCCGATGTCAGCAAACTCCGCCGTGCCGTGGGATCCAGCCCCGCGCTGGCGCGGGCAAGCCCCCGGCAGGCGACGATCACCTGACCCCAAAGCTGGCGCCCCTCCCACCAGCGGGCATAGCAGGTGCTGTTGCGAAAGCTCATGAACACGGAAAGCGCGATGCCGATCAGGGTAAAGGGGATGGCGCTGATACGGGCGAAGATGCCCGGATGCAGCCGCGCCGCCAAAATGGCGACAAGGCAGACAAACCCGATCACCGCCAGCCGCCCGACGATCACCGGAATGATCGAGCCGTTGAGTGTGAACAGGATGTCCCGAAGGTTGGGTTGCGCACGCATGTTCGTCATCCGATGTCGGCACTGTGGCGAAGCCATTCCGGCCAGCACAACGCCGGGGACCTGACAGGGCGGATCGCTTTGAGTGGCATTGCGGACTCCCCCTGCTTCCAGATGTCAAAGGAAAGCCCATTCGCGCGGATTTCGAAAGCCGTCAGCGTCGACCCCGATACCGAAGGTCCAGATGCAGGGGCGGGATTTGGGATGCCCGCCCCCAAGATTTTCGCCTTAGGCGCTGCGGCGTCGCAGCGCGGTAAAGGCCAGAAGCCCCGCGATGATCCCGGCCGCGGCCCATTTGAAGGGCAGGACATCGGCGGTTTCGCTGCGGATGGGCAGGACGGCCACCGTGCCGGGGCGCGTCTCGACCGAGCCGTTGTTCGCGGCGATCTCTTCGGGTGAGACAACCCATTCTGCACCGGTTTTCTTGTCATAGGTCATCAGCCCAAACCCGACGACCGCCGCCACGACCACTGCCGCGATAATTCTTGCGATGAATGACATGTCATGAATTCCTTGTCTGGCTGCAATCCGCGCCTCTTAGGCAGGGTGCCCGTCTGGCGAAAGGGGGTGGCCCGCATGTTTGGCGATCGGTGCGGGACGGCGGCGGCGATCCGTTGCCCTTGCGTCACAGGTCGCGTGCCTGCCTGCCCCGGCGGCGGTTGTCCTTAACAGGCCCGGGGCACTTGTGCTCTCAATGGCGAACCGTCGGGGCGTGATCGGTCCGGCCAAGCGGCAATGAACATCGGACAGGGAACAGCATGACCAAAACGCGCCACCAACCGATCGACGCGGCGCTGGTCCCGCGTTTTGCGGGACATTCGACCTTCATGCGACTGCCGGCCGTTGATAGCGCCGCCGGGCTGGACATCGCCCTGGTCGGGATCCCCTGGGACGGCGGGACCACCAATCGCGCGGGCGCCCGGCACGGCCCCGCGAGGTGCGCAACCAGTCCAGCCTGATGCGCAGGGCCAATCACCAGACCGGGATTGCACCCTATGACATCGCCTCGGTAGCGGATGTGGGCGACCTGGCGGTGCAGCCCATCGACCTCATGTCCGCGCTGCGCCAGATCGAGGAGGGCATCGCGGCAATCTGTGCCCAAGGCGCGCGTCCGCTCAGCGTCGGCGGCGATCACCTGACCACCCTGCCCGTCCTGCGTGCCATCAGCAAGGCATTGGGAAAGCCGCTTGGGCTGGTCCAGTTCGACGCCCATTCCGACACCAACGACAGCTATTTCGGCGACAATCCCTATACCCACGGGACGCCCCTTCGACGCGCGATCGAGGAAGGCGTCCTTGACCCCGCGCGGATCGTCCAGATCGGGATTCGCGGATCGGTCTATGCGGCGGATGAGCATCGCTGGGCAAAGGATCAGGGTATTCGCATCGTCTATATCGAAGAGTTTTCCGAACGTGGCCCTCCCGAGATCATGGCCGAGGTTCACGCCATCATCGGCGCTGGACCGGCCTATGTGACCTTCGACATTGACAGCATCGACCCCTCGATGGCGCCGGGGACGGGAACGCCCGAGATCGGTGGCCTGACCACGCGCGAAGCACAGACCATGCTGCGCCTGCTTTCGGGCCTGAATATCGTCGGGGCCGACGTGGTCGAGGTTGCACCGCCCTTTGACCTGGGCGGCATGACCGCGCTTGCAGGCGCGACCATGATGTTCGAACTGCTGTGCGTCATGGCCGAGGGGGTGGGACAATCGGTGGCTTCGGCCTGAACTGGCGCCATTTACTGGCACCCGAAGCGTGACCCAAGCCCAAGGGGATCAGGGACTTTCGCCAAAGATAAGCCCGCCGATCCTGAATTCCGCGCAGGGTGGATGGGTTCAAGTTCAACACGTCCGGACATGATCCAACCCTGTCCAAACCGTCAGGTTCACGCCGCTCAAAAAATCGTTAGAAATTGGGTTATTCACGAGTGCTCTGTTAAGCGGGCCGGGTGGGAAGGGTTTTGCCTACCCGGCAGCTCAGCGAAGGATATCAGGAATATCGGCAATGCCGATCCTTCAGACAGCAAAACGGCTGCTCCTTTCGGAACAGCCGCTTTGATCGTCCAAATCAATCAGACTGCCGGAATATATTGCCGATCAGATCGCAAGATCGTCCATGGATTTTCCGGCATCCAGCGCCTCTTGAACCCAACGCGGCTTGCGACCACGACCGGTCCAGGTCTGTTCCGGATTTTCGGGATGCGCGTATTTCGGTGCCACGGGCGTCGTCTTAAGCCCCTCATCCGAAAGAAGATCCTTCAGAGCAAATCCATGCTCCTGCGCCGCGACCCTGATTGCCTCCATCGCCTTCTGCTTTTGCTTGGCTTCAAAGCCATCGATGGCGCGATCAAGCTTGCTGCGCAGCGCCTTGAGTTCTTTCAGGTCCAGTGCGTCGATACTGAAATCCATGCCTGATGCTTTCCTTTGAAACATGAGCTCGTTCGGATCTTTTGATCCCTGTAAGATTTTCAGTTAGGTAATAAAATTGCACCCCGCAATGGCAATTGAAAATTCGCATTGATTTGTGCGAATTTCGCACGGAAATGTGCGAAATGTTGCCGATTGGGCATGGTCTGCTTAGCACAATGGCACCGCATCCAAAATCGGTCCAACTTGGCCATCCCCGATGGACCTAAATGCGATAAGGGCGGCGAAGTCGTGCTTCACCGCCCTTCCCTGAAAAATCCTTATTCCTGCACGACTTCAACGCGCAGGCGCCCCGCCATCAGATCACGCCGAAGGCGAGCATCGGTTCGGCAACCCGAATGAATCCGGCAATATTGGCGCCGCTGACATAATCGCCCGGCACGCCGTATTCCTCGGCCGTGGCAAAGCAGCTGTCATGGATATCGCGCATGATTTCAGCCAGCCGCGCCTCAGTTTTCTCGAACGACCAGCGGTCACGAGAGGCGTTCTGCTGCATTTCCAATGCCGATGTTGCAACTCCGCCCGCATTCGCCGCCTTGCCCGGGCCAAAGCGGACACCTGCTTCACGGAACAGGCGAATAGCTTCGGGCGTGCAGGGCATATTTGCGCCCTCTCCCACCGCGATCACACCATTCTTGATCAGGGTTTTGGCATCCTTTCCGGTCAGCTCATTCTGCGTCGCCGAGGGCATTGCGATATCGCAGGCCACGTCCCAGATCGCGCCGTCCGAGGAGGCCACGAAATAGACCCCGTCGCCTTCCCCCTTCAGTCGGACGTAATCGGTGACGCGCCCCCTGCGAAGTTCCTTGATCTCTTTCAGCAGAGCAAGGTCGATGCCATTCTCGTCGACGATATAGCCCGAGCTGTCCGAGCAGGCGATCACCTTTCCGCCGAACTCCTGGACTTTCTCGATCGTATAGATGGCAACATTGCCAGAGCCCGAAACAACCACGGACTTGCCATCGAAGCTGTCGCCGATCGCTTCAAGCATGGCGCGGGTGAAATAGGTGTTGCCGTAGCCGGTGGCTTCCTTGCGGGCCAGTGAGCCGCCATAGAACAGCCCTTTCCCGGTCAGCACCCCTGCCTCATAGCGGTTGGTCAGGCGCTTGTATTGCCCGAACATATAGCCGATTTCGCGGGCGCCGACCCCGATATCACCCGCTGGGACGTCCGTGTATTCGCCAAGATGGCGGTGCAGTTCCGTCATGAAGCTTTGACAGAAACGCATCACCTCGGCCTCGGACCGGCCCTTCGGATCGAAATCGGACCCGCCCTTGCCGCCGCCGATCGGCAGCCCCGTCAACGCATTCTTGAAGGTCTGCTCGAAGCCAAGGAACTTGATGATTCCGACATTGACCGAGGGGTGAAAACGCAGCCCGCCCTTGTAAGGCCCCATTGCCGAGTTGAACTGGACACGGAAGCCGCGGTTGATCTGGACATTGTTGCGATCATCCAGCCACGGCACGCGGAAAATGATCTGCCGTTCAGGTTCGCAGATGCGTTCGATCAGCGCATTCTCAAGATACTCGGGATGCTTGGCGACGACGCGGCCAAGACTTTCAAGAACCTCGCGCACGGCCTGATGGAACTCGGCCTCGCCAGCATTGCGGCGGGTGACTTCGTCGTAGATGCCGACCAGTTTGTCGTCAATTTGCACAGATACCTCGATTGCTTGAACGGTTTCTGTGCAGAGCTAGCTGAAAATTCAGGCAGATCAAAACAGTTTCGACCAAATCTTTACGCCGCGAGGCCCGCGGCAATCACCTGAACAAAGTGCCACGACATTTTCTGTCAGGCGACATACCCCCGCCGGCGCTTCATGCGCACCAGTTTCAGCAAGGCGCTGATGGCTTCGCCCTCGTCGGTATGCGGCTCGATCAGACGCTGGGCACGGGCGCCGATCCGCCCCCATTCCCGGATCAGGCTGGCGCCGCCGAACAGATCACGTTCAATCGACATGCGGTAATAGCGCCGCATGTTGCAGCCGGGATCGATGCGTCGAAGCAGGTATTCGCGCGGAAACATTTCAAGTTGCGTTCCCGGCTCGGCGGGATGGCGTTTCTTCATGTGGCCAGCCTAGCCGGGACGGTTCGGACCGAGAATCAAATTATATGTGAATGACCTCAGCCTGTTGGCGACAGGACACGATCCGCCACACGGTCCCGATCATCCCCTGCCGCGAGCCCCGGTCCGAAGGGTCGGAAAGTCCAGCGGAGCACGCCAGCCTTGGCTGTTGGCCAGTGCCATGCAGGCTTCGATGCTTTCCATCGCCCCATAGGTATCGACGGATCGCAGCGAGGCGGCAGCAGCGGCATGGGCAAATGCAAGGCATTCGTCAATATCGCGATCGCGATGCAGCCCGCAGAAGAACCCGGCCGCAAAGGCATCGCCCGCCCCGTTGGTTCCGGCGACCGTGGATCGGGGCACATCGACCGACGCACGGTGGTGGACAGAACCGTCCCGCAGGACGGCCACGGCGCCCATTGGAAAGTGGACGACGATCAGCGCCATCGCGCCCTGATCCAACGCCTGCCGTGCCGCATTGATGACATCCGGGACCGAGGTCGTGCCATCCCGAAGCGTCTCGGTTCGGGTCAGCGCACCGATCTCGTAATCATTGACCACCAGGTAATCCAGATGCGGCAGGCAAGGCAGGACCAGTTCCCGCAGCGCCTGCTGATCGATGGTCATGACCTCAAGGTTTGTGCGCAGTCCGGCGGCACGCGCCTTGCGCAGCACCGCAACCCAACCATTGGCGTCGCCCTGCCACGGGGCATCCATGACGGCATGTGTCCCCGGCAGGCCGAGATGCAGCATGAAGGCGGTCGAGCCGGTGAAGTCGAAATGATCGGGGGTCAGGTGGTCGCTCGATTCCGCTTCGAACAGGTGGGTTCGGCGGCCATCATCCAGTGCCGTGAAGGCCATCGTGCGATGGGTGCGGATTCCGGGATCGACGTGAAAATGCGCGTCGATCCCGTTTTCCAAGGCGATGGCGCGCAGCAATTCGCCATCGCTGTCCGCACCGCACAGCGCGATGGTGGCGACCGGGATCTCGGGTGCCAGCCTGCGCATGTCGACCGCGAAATTGCAGCCCGATCCGCCGCCCTGTCGACTGCTCGACAGGATGCGGGTCGCGCTTTCCTCGCGCGGCCAATCGGGCAGGGTCATGTTGTAATCGACGCACCAGGTGCCCCCGGTGACGAAACCCGAACGTTCCATCGCTGATCCTGTCGATGCTAGGGGGTCAGGCTGCGGCTTTCAGGACCGCCTCGGTGATCTGGACATCCTCGTCCAGCGCGCGGGTCGGCGTGATGCCATTGCGAGCAAGACTGCCGTGATATTCGCGCACTGCCGCCTCGGAGTTCAGCTCGCCATCGGCCACCGCGCGCATCATCCGCACCATTTCAAGCGGGTCATCGGCAAGGTTGATCTTGCGCCCGAACAACGCGACACGCGCGCCGTACCGCTCGATCTGGGCGATCAGTTCAAGGCAGTCCCGCGTCGTTCCGGCGCCACCGCCCAGGATGCCGACGATCACCGACGGATCGAACGAGGCCAGCTCTTCCAGCGCCGCCGGTCCGTTATAGGGAATCTTCAGGAATTCGGGCCGCTCGCGCCTGCTCAGGCCGGCAAGGCAGCGGATCATCGCGTCATTGACGAAGGCCGGGATATCCTCGGCGGCTAGGCCGAGCGGGGCATTTGGATTGAACACCTCCAGGAAATACTTGAAGTCGTTCTGCAAGGCGTCCTGCCGGAAGGCTGCGAACTCTTCCAGCGAGAAGTAATCGGCATCAAGGTCGTTGTTGAAGGTGATCGAATAGAGCCCCAGATCCGCCCCCAAAGACTTTGCGACGGCAAGGTCCGCGGTGCGGAACGGTCGCGATGGTTCGCTGGCATAGCTCGCCCCCCGGAACACCCAGCAATCGGTAGCGTCATTGGCGCGGATCACCGGCTTCACCCGGCTGTTGCTGTAGACCCCGCGCTCGTTCAGGGCCTCAAGGTTGGACACCGAGGTCAGCATGATGTCGACGACGTCCTGTTCGACCACCGCCTGGATCTTGTCGAGGAACTCGGCGCGGGTGCGATAGCGCGACCAAGTTCCGTCCTTGGCCCGGTGTGGTCCGGTCGAATTGATCGACGGCCCCATGTCCCCGTCCTTGGCATCCGCGATGATGAAATCGCCCTTGGCATATTTTCCCGCCCGGATCTGCGCGAGCTTCTCGTCCATCCTGTACATCGGCTTCTCCATTGATCTCAGATTGAAACTTGGGGCGGTGCCATCGCGCCCGTCATGATGGCGACGGCATCCGACATGCTGATCTGCGCAGGGCTGACCTGCGCGATGCGACGTCCCAGCCTGTGGATATGCACGCGGTCGGCAATCTCGAACACATGCGGCATGTTGTGACTGATGAGCACGACCGAGATGCCGCGCCTGCGCACGTCAAGGATCAGGTCCAGCACCTTGCGGCTTTCCTTGACGCCAAGCGCCGCGGTCGGTTCGTCAAGGATGATGACGCGCGAGCCGAAGGCGCAGGCGCGGGCGACGGCGACCCCTTGCCTTTGACCGCCCGACAGGGTCTCGACCACCTGGTCGATGTTCTGGATCGTGGCTAGGCCAAGCTCGCTCAGATGACGCCGTGCCTCGGCCCGCATCCGTCCGCGATCGAGTGCGCGAAACATGCGACCGCGAAGCCCTGGCTTGCGATACTCGCGGCCCAGGAAAAGGTTGTCGACGATGGTCAGCGCGGGCGCCATCGCCAGGGTCTGGAAGACGGTTTCGATCCCCTTGGCACGCGCGTCCATGGGATTGGCGAAGCGCACCTCCTGGCCGTTCAGCCAGATCTCGCCGCTGTCGGGACGCACCGCCCCCGCCAGTGCCGCGATCATCGAGGATTTTCCCGCGCCGTTGTCGCCGATCACGCCCAGAATCTCGCCGGGGTAAAGGTCGAAATCGGCCCCGTCCATGGCGACCACCCGGCCATAGGCCTTGCGCAGATCCCGCGCGGCCAGGATCGGCAGGCGCCCCGCCGCATCGGGAGCCGGGCCGCTCAATTCGAGATCCTCCGCAGCCACTGGTCGAAACCGACAGCCATGATGATGAGGCATCCGATCGAGAATTCCTGCCACAGCACGTCCAGCCCGGCCAGTGCCAGCCCGTTGCGGAAAAAGCCCACGATCAGTGCCCCGATCAGCGTGCCAAGGATCGAACCGCGTCCCCCGAAAAGCGAGGTGCCGCCGATCACGACCGCGGTGATGCTGTCCAGATTGGCCGAGCCGCCGCCCAGCGGGCTGACCGCCCCGATCCGGCCGATCAGAACCCAGCCCGCCAGCCCGCAGATCAGTCCGGCCAGAAGATAGGCAGAAAACAGCACGCGCCTCGTGCGGATGCCGGACAGACGCGCGGCCTCGGGGTCGTTGCCGACGGCATAGACGTGGCGGCCATAGGCGGTCCGGTTCAGCATGTACCACAGGAAGGCCGCCAGCCCCAGCATCAGGACCGAGCCGATGGTCAGCCGCCACGCCCCGAACTGCATTGCGGTGCCGGTCCATTGCAGGATCGCGGCGTCGGCCTGGATCTCTTGCTGGCGGATCGTCTGGCCGCCCGACCAGAATTGCACGATGGCGTTGAAGATGCTCCATGTGCCCAGCGTCACGATGAAGGGCGGCAGACGCAGCCAAGTGATCAGCAGCCCGTTCAGCGCCCCGCATCCGGCGCCGACAAGAATGCCCCCGATCAGTGCGATTTCCGGCGGCAAGCCCAATGTCAGCGCCATCTGACCCATGGCGATCGAACTTAGAACCATGATCGCCCCAACCGACAGGTCGATCCCGGCGGTCAGGATGATCAATGTCTGGGCCAGCGCCAGCATGCCGATGACGGTCACCTGCTGCAGGACCAGCGACAGGTTGAACGGATGGAAGAAGCGCTTGCCGACGATCGCGGAAAAGACCGCAAGACCGATCAGCAGAACCAGAAGCGGAATGATCGTCGGATTGCTGTGCAGGAAATTGATTGTGCGATGGCCAAGACCCGCACGTTCCGAGAAATGCGGCGTGTCGTCGGACGACATCCTTCACCCCCGTGATGCATCATGTTGAAGATGCGGCCCACCGGTCCCGGCAGGCCGCGCACCCCGGCGCTTCAGCCCCAGCAGAGCTTCATCGCCTCGTCGCTGGTGATCGATTCAAGCCCCTCGACGGGCTTGTCCGTGACCAGCTTGACGCCGGTATTGGTAAAGGTCAGCCCCTCGGACGGGGCCGGGACCGTGCCGTTCCGCGCATGTTCGACGATCGCCTCGACCCCCAGGGATGCCATCAGCAGCGGGAATTGCATCGAGGTCGCGCCGATGACGCCGTCCGCAACGTTCTTCACGCCGGGGCAGCCGCCGTCGACCGAGGTGACAAGCACCGAGCCGTCATTCTTGCCAGCGGATTTCAACGCCTCCCACGCGCCTGCCGCTGTCGGTTCGTTGATCGTGTAGACGACGTTCACGTCGAAGTTCTTCTGGAGCAATGTCTCCATCCCGTTGCGGCCGCCGACCTCCGAACCTTCACCCATCTCGTGGCCGACGATACGCGGATCGTCCTCGTCCCCGCGGCGGGCGGCATCCTTGATGTCGATCCCGAACCCGTCCATGAAGCCCTGATCGCGGGCCACGTCGACGGTGGGCTGGCTTTCATGCGCGTCGATGAAGGCGATATTGGCCTTGGCCGCAGCATCGTCGCCCAAAGTCCGCTTGGCCCATTCGCCGATCAGCTGTCCGGCATGGAAGTTGTCGGTCGCGAAAGTCGCTTGCGCGGCCTCCATCGGTTCCAGGGGCGTGTCCAGCGCGATCACAAGCAGGCCCGCATCTTTGGCCTTCTGGATCGTCGGCACGATGGCCTTGGTATCGGAGGCCACGATCAGGATGCCCGAGGCGCCGGCCGCGATCAGGTTCTCGACCGCCTGGACTTGCGTATCGTTGTCGCCGTCGAACTTGCCCGCGAAGGCCTGGAACTTGACGCCCAGTTCGTCGGCCTTGGCGGACGCTCCCTCGCGCATCTTGACGAAGAAGGGGTTCGTATCCGTTTTGGTAATCAGCCCGACCAGGATGTCCTTGTCCTGGGCCTGTGCCGCCGAGACGCCGAGACAAAGCGCCGCCACGGCCGCGCCCGAGGCGAGCCAGCTTGTTTTGCTCATGATTTCCTCCCTTTATGCGTGCTCCTCCACGCACCGGCCCAGTGAACGGGCGGGCTCCAGTTCTGTCAATAAAAACATTGAACACCAATCTTTTGCCCAATATTATGCAGAAGTTGAAATGGGATGCTGCACTGTAGAAAGCCAAGGAAATCATGAGGAAAGACGCGGGCGCGACGATCTATCATCTGGTCCGCATGGGAATCGCCACCACGCAGCGCGAAATCGAACGCGAAAGCGGGCTGTCACGAGGGACCGCCGCGCAAAGAATCAGTGAGCTGGTCGAAACCGGCCTGCTGCGCGAGGGCGAAGCCCGTCCCTCGGGCGGCGGCAGGCCGGCGCGGGGCTATGCGATCAATCCAGATTATCGCAATGTCGTCGGCGTCGATCTGGGCGAAAGGATGGGACGTGCCTGTCTGTTCGATCTGTCCGCGCGCATCCTTGACGAGCAGGTTTTTGACCTGGACCTGCGCGCCGATCCCGACACCACGCTGGGCCGCATCGCAAAGGCGACTGACGCACTGGCGCGATCGCCGCAGCGGACCGCCCCCATTGCGGCATTGGGGCTTTCGGTGCCAGCGCCTGTCGACGTCTCGACCAGCATGGTCGCGATGCCTTCGGTCATGTATGGCTGGGACAATCTCGACATTCGCGCGGCGCTGGGGCGCAGGATCGGGCTGCCGGTCCGTGTCGACAACGACGTGAACCTGCTTTGTCTGGCCGAGCATCGCTCGAACTGGCCGGACTGCCGGAATTTCGCCTTCATCAAGATCGGCACCGGGATCGGCTGCGGGATCATGGTCGAAGGCAGGCTTGTGCGCGGCGGATCGGGAACCGCGGGTGATTTGGGGCATGTGCAACATGGGATCCAGCCGGCGCCCCTGTGTCGCTGTGGCAAGGAGGGCTGCACCGAGGCCCATGCCGCCGGCTGGGCGCTTGCGCGCGACCTGCGCGCCTCGGGTTTCGACTGCCAGGATGCCCGCGATGTCATGGAGCTGTGGCTGCGGGGCGAGCCAGAGGCGTTGAACCTGCTGAACCGCGGCAGCCGCGTCCTGGGCAAGGTCAGCGCCGATCTGGTCGCCATCCTGAACCCCGAAGTCTTGGTCATCGGCGGCCAACTGGCCCGCGCCGGCGAAGCGATGCTGGCCGGGGTGAGAGAGTTGATCTACAAGCGCTGCCTGCCGCTTGCGACGCGGCAACTGGTCATCGCGCTGGCCCCGGAGCCAGAGGATCTGGGCGTGCGCGGGGCGGCGCTTCTGGCCATGGAAGAGATTGCGGCATGAACTGCCGCGCAGGGGGGGGCATCGGATGGTGGTGCGCGGATGACCGGGCAACTTGAAACCAGCATGGAAGATCTCCTGCCGCGGCTTGTCGCGCTGGCCGGTCAAGGGAGACGGCTCGTCGCCATCGCGGGACCGCCGGGCAGCGGAAAATCGACGCTGGGCGAGGCGCTTTGCCTTGCGCTGAATGCGGATCAACCCGGCCTTGCCGCCGTCGTGCCGATGGACGGGTTCCATTTTGATGATGCAGTCCTGCAGGCGCGGGGCACGCTGTCCCGCAAGGGTGCGCCCTTTACCTTTGACGTGGGTGGCCTGCACGCCCTGCTGGCACGGCTGCGCGCAAATGCCGAACCCGAGATCGCCGTCCCCGTCTTCGACCGCGAGCTTGAACTGGCCCGTGCCGGGGCAAGACTGATCCCCGCAACGACTCCTCTGCTGCTGGTCGAGGGGAACTACCTGCTTCTGGACGACCCACCCTGGGCGGGGCTAAGGCCGATGTTCGACCTGACCATCCGGCTTGAGGTTCCGCGTCCCGAACTGATCCGACGGTTGCTGTCCCGCTGGCTTGACCTTGGCATGAGCCGGGACGACGCAGAGGCGAAGGTCTTTGGCAACGACGCCCTGAATGCCGATCTGGTCCGGGAGCGTAGCGCCACTGCCGATATCACGCTGGACCAGTCCACCCGCTGATGAGCGGGCCGACGAAAGTCTGCACTGCCAAGCCGCTGTCCATGTGCTAGCCTCGCCCGCGGGGAGGACGGCCGGCATGACGGATCGTCAGCACGTCGAGGAAATCGAACAGGTGCTGGAGGGCACCCAGACGGGGCGCGACAGCTTCGTCTCGGCGTCATGGCGGCGCTGCGTCGAGGTTTACGGCATGGATCCGACGCGCAGGGATCCCGCCCATATCGTGACCGAGTCCGAGTTGCGCGACCATCGCAAGCAGGCGGAATGGATGATCGGCGCGGCCCGGTCCAGCCTGCTGAGCCTGTTCCGGCAGGTTGCGGGACAGAACTATGTCCTGCTTCTGACCGACGCAAAGGGGGTCTGCGTCGACTTCTTCGGCGACGACCTGTTCATGGACGGATTGCGCGGCGCCGGGCTTTACCTGGGGTCGAACTGGTCCGAGGATCTGGCCGGAACCTGCGGCGTCGGCGCCTGCATCGTCACGCAGGAACCGGTGACGGTCCATCAGGACGATCACTTCGGCAATGCGCATACGACGCTCAGTTGCACGGCCGCGCCCATATTCGACACGCTGGGCGGGCTGGCCGCTGTCCTCGACATCTCGCTTCTGCGCTCTCCGATGCCGAAACGCAGCCAGAACCTGGCCATGAGTCTGGTCACCAACGCGGCGCGCCGGGTCGAGATGGCGAACCTGATGGCCGAAAGCCGCCGCGACTGGGTTCTGCGCCTGTCCTCCAGCCCGGAATTCCTGGATGTCGATCCGGAAGCCGCGGTGCGGCTGGACGGCTCGGGGAGGGTGCTGGGCTATACGCGCGCGGCGCGGCGGCTGTTCCCGGATGGCGGCGCGATCATCGGGCAAAGAATAGACGAGGTGCTGGGATTGACGGTGGACGATCTTCCCGACCTGATGCGCGACCGCCCGACCGAGGATCGCATCATCGAAATGCGCGATGGCGGCGCGCTTTTCGGCCATGCCATCGCCCCACAGGCCCCCCGGAACATCACGCGCATGCCGCGCGGCGCTGGCCCGATGGGCGGGCTTGCAGGCGACGACCCGGCAATGTCGCTGGTTCTGGAGCAGGCGGCAAAGCTTGCGCGTATCCCTGTGCCCCTGCTCATCACTGGCGAGACGGGAACGGGCAAGGCCAAGCTGGCCCGCGCGATCCACATGGCCGGAGTTCCCCGCAGCTTTCTGGCGCTGGATTGCGCGGGCCTGTCGCCCGAGGCAATGCAGCGGGCCTGCCAGGGTGTCACTGGCCCCTCAACCCTGCTGCTGCGCCGTGTCGAGGATCTGCCCGCAACGACGGCCGTGGCCCTGTCGGCGCTTCTGGACCGGAACGACAGCCTCCGGCCCCTTGCGACCACATGCCTTGCGCCCGCCCAACTGGAGCTCCCGCGCCCGCTGTTCCACCGGCTGGCCGGCGCGACGCTGCGACTGCCCCCGCTGCGGCAAAGACAGGATCTGGGCTGGCTGGTGGACCGGCTGCTTGGCCGCCGCGCCCCCGATGACATGCGCCTGTCGCCCTCGGCGCGCGCGGTGCTGCTGGGGCGGCAATGGCCGGGGAACATCCGCGAACTGGAGCAGGTTCTGGATGTTGCGATCGCGCTTGCCGAAGGGCGGGTCATCGACCAGACCGATCTGCCCGCGCCGATTGACGCCACCGCATCCGCGCCCGCAGCCGAGGAGCCGCTGGAGGAGGTGATGGAGGCCTGCGGCTGGAACATGTCCCGTGCCGCGCGCCGGCTTGGGGTCAACCGCTCGACCATCCTGCGCCGCTTGCGCCGGGCGGGGTTGCAGCCCTCGGCCTGACATGTTGCGCGCCGTTGCGCCTGCAACATGCCGCAATGCAGCGGTCGATTTTGACCACCAGGATCGCATGTCCCGATGGATCGCGCGGCCCCACGCCAGCGATACTGCACCCAGCACAACGTTGAGGAGGAGGAGACGCGATGCTCGATTCAACCGTGACGGCCCGCGCGCAGGCCGTGCTCGATACGCTGAATGCCTCGCTTGAGGCGGGGGATGTCGAGGGCGCCAAGGCGCTTTTCGCCACCGACAGCTATTGGCGCGACCTGGTGGCCGTGACCTGGAACCTGAAGACCGTCGAGGGGGTCCAGGGCGTCGGCGACATGCTGGCGCAGCAGCTTGCGCAGACCCGCCCACATGATTTCCGCATCCAGGATGGCGAGATCCCGACCGGGGACGGGGGCGTGATCACGGCATGGATCACCTTCGAGACCAAGGTCGGCCGCGGCTGGGGCCTGATGCGGCTGAAGGACGACCGCATCTGGACCTTGCTGACGGCCCTGCAGGAGCTGAAGGGCTTCGAGGAAAGCCGTGGCAAGCGCCGCCCCATGGGGGCCGAGCATGGCTCGCAAAAGAACCGGTCCAGCTGGAAAGAGAGACGTGAGGCCGACGAGGCGTCGTTGGGTCATGATACCCAACCCTATACGGTGATCGTCGGCGGCGGTCAGGGCGGCATCGCGCTTGGTGCCCGGCTGCGACAGCTTGGCGTGCCGACGATCGTTCTGGACAAGCATGACCGGCCGGGCGACCAGTGGCGCGGCCGGTACAAGTCGCTCTGCCTGCATGATCCGATCTGGTACGACCACCTGCCTTATATCAAGTTTCCCGACAACTGGCCGGTCTTCACGCCCAAGGACAAGGTGGGCGACTGGCTGGAAATGTATACCAGGGTGATGGAGATCAATTACTGGACCCGTTCGCAGGTGGAAAAGGCCAGCTTCGACGAAGGCTCCGGCACCTGGACGGTCGAGGTCAACCGCGACGGACAAAAGATCACCCTGCACCCCACCCAGCTTGTGCTGGCGACCGGCATGTCCGGCAAACGCAACATGCCGTCCTTTCCGGGCATGGACAGCTTCAAGGGCAAGATCCAGCATTCGTCGCAACATGACGGCCCGGATGCCTGGGCGGGCAAGAAGGTGGTGGTCATCGGGTCGAACAACTCGGCGCATGACATCTGCGCCGCCCTGTGGGAGGCCGATGCGGATGTCACGATGGTCCAGCGGTCCTCGACCCATATCGTGCGCTCTGACACCCTGATGGATATCGGGCTGGGCGCGCTTTATTCGGAAGAGGCTGTGGCAAACGGGGTCACGACGGAAAAGGCGGACATGATCTTTGCCTCTCTGCCCTATCGCATCATGCACGAGTTCCAGATCCCGCTTTACGACCAGATGCGCGAGCGTGATGCCGAATTCTATGCCGGGCTGGAAAAGGCAGGGTTCGATCTCGACTGGGGCGACGACGGCTCGGGGTTGTTCATGAAATATCTGCGGCGCGGGTCAGGCTATTACATCGATGTCGGCGCCAGCCAGCTGATCATCGACGGAGAAATCAAGCTGGTGAAGGGCCAGGTCGATCATTTCGAGGAGGATGCGGTGGTCCTGTCCGACGGCACCCGGCTTCCGGCGGATCTGGTCGTGCTGGCGACCGGCTTCGGCTCGATGAACGGCTGGGCCGCCGACCTGATCAGCCAAGAGGTGGCCGACAAGGTCGGAAAGGTCTGGGGGCTTGGCTCTGCCACCACCAAGGATCCCGGTCCGTGGGAGGGTGAACAGCGCAACATGTGGAAGCCGACCCAGCAGGAAAACCTGTGGTTCCACGGCGGCAACCTGCACCAGTCGCGGCATTACTCGCTGTATCTCGCCCTGCAATTGAAAGCCCGGATGGAGGGGTTGGAGACACCCGTCTATGGCCTGCAGGAGGTGCATCACCGCGCGTGACACAACCCCGCGCCCGTCATCCCTGTGTCGGGCGCGGCTTTCGCCGGAACCGGAGCGTCGACCCGAGTGGTGGGGTCCGGTGATGTGCAAGTCCGAACAAGGCGCGCCGCCTTTGCCACATTGGAATCCTGCCGGCCACCCGTAGTGCTGGGACTGCAACCGGGCAGAGAAAAAGGGCGACGCTGCACAGGAAAGTTTTGCAGGTCAATGTCTTGACAGACAGTCACGGAATCTGGTGCATTTTGTCTAAACAACAGGCTCCGCTTTCTGGGACCGAGCACAGGGAAGAAAGTTTCTGTCATGACCTCTGCAATTGCCGCCGATCTCGTGCTTCGGCACGGGAAAATCTGGCCCGGTTACGGGTTGCCGCTGGCCGAATCCCTGGCGATCGCGGGCAACCGGATCCTGGCACTGGGAAGCGATGCAGAGATCCAGCCGCTGATCGGAGCGAACACGAAGGTGGTCGATCTGGACGGGCGCTTTGCGATGCCGGGGCTGAATGACGCGCATCTTCACCTGATTTCGACCGGGTTGCTGCGTGGGCAGGTCGACGCCACCGCCGATGCCGCGCCGACACGCGAAGATCTGTTCCGCGCCCTGCAGGCCCGTGCCGCCGAAACCCCAAAGGGGGACTGGATCCGGGCACGGGGCTTCGACCAGACGCGCTATGACGACGGGCTGATGCCGACCGTGCAGGAACTGGATGCGGCCCTCCCCGACCATCCGGTTTCGGTGACGCGCGCCTGCGGCCACGTCACGGTGGTGAACTCGCTGGCGCTGGCCCGGGCGGGCATCACGGCCCACACCCCCGACCCCGATGGCGGCGTCATCGGGCGCGAGGATGGCCAGCTGACCGGGATGCTGGCCGAGAACGCTCAGAACCTGGTCTACAACGTGCAGCCGACGCCTTCGCTTGACGAGATCGTCGATGCGATCGAGGCTGGGGGCCAGCATCTCGCACAATTCGGCATCACCTCGTGCATGGATGCCGCGACGGGGCAGATCGACGGCATGACCGAGATCCGGGCCTATCATCTTGCCCTGCGTGACGGGCGCCTGCCGGTCCGGGTCTGGGCGACGTTGCTGGGCGATCCCGGATCGTCCATTGTCGAGCCCTGCCACGAGGTCGGGCTTGTCACCGGCGTCGGCAACGACATGTTCCGCATCGGCGGCGTCAAGATCTTCACCGACGGCTCGGCGGGCGGGCGCACGGCGTGGATGCGCCAGCCCTATCACGGCCAGACCAACAATTACGGCGTGCAGATGCTGCCCGACGAACAGCTTTTCGAGCTGGTCGACCGCTATACCTCGATGGGCTACACGATGGTCTGCCACGGCATCGGCGACGCGGCCATCGACCAGCTTATCCGTGCCTATGAACGCGTGCGGGCGGCCGATCCCGATCACGGGCAGCGCCACCGGATCGAACATTGCGGCTATGCCGATGCCGAGATGAACCAGCGCATGCTGAAGGCCGGCATCCTGCCCGCGCCGCAGCAGGCCTTCATTTATGATTTCGGCGACGCCTATGTTTCGGTGTTGGGGCCGGAACGGGGCCTGCGCTCCTATCCGATCGCGACCTGGGACCGGCTGGGGCTGAAGCCCTCGACCGGCAGCGACTCGCCAGTCTGTTCGCCCAATCCCTTCCCTGACATCTATGCGATGCTGACGCGCAAGACCCACAAGGGGACGGTGATGGACGCGTCCGAGATCCTGACGCCCGAGGAAGCCCTGCGCGCCTATACCGAGAATGGCGCCTATTCGCAGGGTGCCGAACAGGTCAAGGGCCGGTTGCAGCCGGGAATGCTGGCGGATGTCGCGGTCTTCAACCAGGACCTGCTGACCGCCGATCCCGAAACGATCCTGCACCATACGCGCTGCGAGATGACGATTCTGGATGGACGCATCGTCCACGACAGAAGCTGAGGCCGGGCGCGGGGGGCGCCTGACGACGGAGACGGCCAACAAACGGGGGCGAAATTCGTCCCCACAGGGAGAGAGAACATGCTGACCAGACTTAGCCTGATGGCGGCACTTGCGCTTGGGACCGCGACAACCGCCCTTGCGCAGGATGCGACCCCGAAAGACGGCGGGACTTTCGTGTTCACCGCGCCTTATGGCAACTCGATCACCTCGCTCGACATCACGGCGACGCCCCATACCCAGGACGAAATCGTGGGCAAGGCGCTGAACCGCTCGCTTTACAAATGGAACCCGGACAGCGGCAAGCCAGAGCTTGATCTGGCGGAATCGGTCGAAAAATCGGCGGACGGCAAGACCTATACCTACAAGCTGCGGGACGCGACCTTCCACAATGGCGACAAGCTGGATGCCGATGACGTGGTCTGGTCCTACAACCGCCTCGCCGACCCGAAAAAGGCACTGCCCGGCGCCGAACAAATGCTGCAGATCGAAGGCGTGGCCGAATTCCAGGACGGCAAGGCGGACCACATCTCGGGCGTGAAGAAGATCGACGACAAGACGGTCGCGATCACGGTCATCAACCTGGCCGATCCCGGCTGGAACCTGATGTCGAACTATGCCCCGATCTATTCCAAGGACTATCCCGAGGATCAGCTTGCCTCGAAGCCGAACGGCCTTGGCCCGTTCAAGCTGGCGAATTACGTTCCGGGTTCCAAGGTCGAGCTGGTCAAGTTCGACGACTACTATGAGCAGGGCAAGCCGCACCTGGCAAAGCTCGACATCATGCTGATGGGCGAAGCCGCGGCCCGTGACGTCGCTTTCCGGAACGGAGAGATCGACGCGAACGTGCTGGGTCCGGTTCAGTATGAGGCCTATACGCAGGATGCCGCGCTCAAGGACCATATCCTCGAGGTGGCCGAGGTCTATACCCGCAATATCGGCTTCAACCCGAAGATCGAGGCGTTCAAGGACAAGCGCGTCCGGCAGGCCATCAACTATGCGATCAACAGTGACCTCATCATTCAGAAGCTTCTGAAGAACAAGGCCTATCCGGCGGTGTCATGGCTGCCGACCTCCTCCCCCGCCTTCGACAAGGACGCCAAGCCCTATGCCTATGACCCGGACAAGGCCAAGGCGCTGCTGAAGGAAGCGGGCTATGAGACCGGGCTGAAATTCTCGGTCACGGCGACCGACAACGAAAGCTGGGGCCTGCCCATCGTCGAGGCGATCATCCCGATGCTGGCCAAGGTGGGGGTCGAGGTGACGACCGATCCGGTCGATGGCTCGGTCCTGTCCGACAAGATCCTGTCGGACAATTTCGACAGCTATATCTGGTCGAACTCCTCGGGGCCGGATCCGCTTAAATATCTGAACTGCTTCCACTCGGGCACGTCGCAGACAGCCTGCAACTACGTCAAGTTCGCGAATGCGGATTTCGACAAACTGTTGGATGCCGCCGGGAACGAAACCGACCCTGCCAAGCAGAACGACCTGCTCCGCCAGGCCAACAACCTGCTGCAGGAAGAAGCGCCCGTCTGGTTCTTCAACTACAACAAGGCCGTCATGGCCTATCAGCCCTGGGTTCACGGGCTGAAGCCGAACGCGATGGAGCTGGCGATCCAGGATTACGAAGACATCTGGATCGACGACACCGCCCCTGCGGGCCGCAAGTAACGCCAAAGGCATCGGAGCGAGGGGCCCGGATTTCCGGGCCCTTCCAGCCTTCCGCGCAATTCCAACGAAAGGCAGAACGCGCAGATGATGCGATTCATCCTTCGCCGGACGTTGCAGATGATCCCCACCATGCTGGCGGTCATCCTGATCATTTTCGTGATCTTCAGCGTCGTGCCCGGCAGTTTCATCACCTCGCTGATGGCCGAGGGCCGCAACGCCACCAATGCCCAGGTGCTGTCGCACCTGAACGAGCAGTTCGGGCTGGATCAGCCCCTGCTGGTCCGGCTGTGGAACTATCTTTGGGGACTCGCGCATTTCGACCTGGGCATTTCCTATCGCACGCGCGAACCGGTCTGGAACGTGATCGAGCCGCGGCTGTGGCCCTCGATCAAGCTGGCGCTGTCGGCGATGGGCTTTGCCGCCGTCGTCGGGATACCGCTTGGCTTTCTGGCCGCGCTGAAACCCGGCAGCATCTTTGACAGCGGCACCATGGTCGTCGCCGTTTCGGGGCTTTCGCTGCCGGAGTTCTGGTTCGGCCTGCTGCTGATGTATGTCTTTGCGCTGACGCTGGGGTGGCTTCCAAGCTTCGGCTACCAGCCGGGCAGCATCCGGCACATCATCCTGCCCGCCATTGCGCTGGGGGTGTCGCCGATGGCGCTTCTGGCACGAACGACGCGGGCTGGCGTGCTGGACGTGATGAACGCCGATTTCGTCCGCACCGCCCGCGCCAAGGGCCTGGCCGAGCCGCGTCTGGTGCGCAGCCATGTCGCGCGCAACGTGCTGGTACTGATCCTGACGACGATGGGGCTGCAGATCGGCGCCCTGATGGGGCAGGCCATCGTGGTCGAGAAGCTGTTCTCATGGCCCGGCATCGGGTCGCTTCTGGTGGACAGCGTTTCGGTCCGCGACATCCCCGTGGTGCAGGGGGCGGTCCTGGTGATCGTGCTGTGGTTCCTGGTCATCAACATGCTGGTCGATGTCGCCTATGCGCTGATCGACCCGCGCATCAAGGTGGGCTGAACCATGGGGCTGCGTTTCAACTTCGTGCTGGGCCTGGTGCTGGTGGTTCTGGTCCTGCTTGGTGCACTGCTGGCGGGGCATCTTGCCCCCTTTGATCCGATCATGGACGCCGACCTGATGAGTTCCGAACTGCCCCCGGACTGGGAGCACTGGATGGGCACGGACGGACAGGGTCGGGACGTGTTCTCGCGCGTGCTCTACGGGGCCAGGGTCTCGCTGACGGTGGGGCTGGTCTCGCAGCTCATCAACTCGGTGATCGGGACGGCGCTTGGCGTCTCGGCCGGGTATTTCGGGGGCTGGTGGGATGATTTGGTCAACGGCCTGACCAATGTCATGCTGGCCATTCCTTCGCTGGTCTTCGCATTGGCCATCATGGCGGTTCTGGGACCGGGGCTGCCCAGCCTGCTGATCGCGCTTGGCCTGACCAACTGGTCCTGGACCTGCCGCATCGCACGATCGTCGACCCTGTCGCTGAAGAGCCAGGGTTTCGTTCAGGCGGCCAAGACCGCTGGCTTTGGTGATCTGAACATCATGCGCACCCAGATCCTGCCGAACATCCTTGGGCCGGTGCTGGTCATCGCGACACTGGGCATCGGCGGCGCCGTCCTGTCCGAGGCGGCGCTGTCCTTCCTGGGCGTCGGCATCCGCCCGCCGCAACCAAGCTGGGGCAACATGCTGTCCGACGCGCGCGAATTGATCCGCACCGCGCCCTGGGCCGCGATCTTCCCGGGACTTGCGATCTTCGCGACGGTGCTGGGCTTCAACCTGCTGGGCGACGGTCTGCGCGACATGCTCGACCCTCACATGAGGACGCAACGGGCATGAGCGATCTTCTTCCAGACCCGATCCTGTCCGTCCGCAACCTGCGCCTTGGGATCGGGAAGCGGCACGAGATCCTGCATGGCGTCTCGTTCGACATCCTGCCGGGCGAAACCTACGGGTTGGTCGGCGAATCCGGCTCGGGCAAAAGCGTGACCGGGCTGGCGATCATGGGGCTGCTGAAGCGTCCGCTGGAAGTGACGGGCGGTACGGTCCACTATCTGGGGCGCGATCTGCTGGGGATGCGCGCGCGGGAACGTCGCAAGCTGCGCGGCGACCGCATCGCGATGGTGTTCCAGGAGCCGATGACTGCGCTGAACCCGCTGGTCACGATCGGTCGCCAGATCGCCGAGATGTATGTGATCCATCGTGGGATGCCCTGGCCCGAGGCGCGGCGGAAGGCTGTCGAGGCGCTGGACAGCGTCCGCGTTCCCGCACCCGAAGAACGCGCCCGCGCCTATCCCCATCAATTGTCGGGGGGCATGCGGCAGCGCGTGATGATCGCGATTGCCCTGGCCTGCCGCCCGGACCTGCTGATCGCCGACGAACCGACGACGGCGCTGGACGTGACGGTCCAGGCCGGCGTGCTGGAGCTGATGGCCGACCTGTGCCGCGCCGAGGGCACCGCGGTCCTTCTGGTCAGCCACGATCTGGGCGTCATCGCCAACATGTGCCAGCGCGTCGGCGTCATGGATCAAGGCCGGCTGGTCGAGGAACAGGACACCCGCAACATCTTCACCAACCCGCTGCACCCCTATACGCGCGGCCTGCTGGCGGCTCGGCCGCGGCTTGGATCGCGCGAGCCGGGCCAGCGCGGTCGCCTGACCGAGCTGGAGGAAGTCGTCAGGCCCAAGGACCGTGGTCGCGATATGCCGACGCTGATCACCCCGCGTGGGCTGCGCACGGCGGAGGCCAGTGCATGACCGCGCCCCTGCTGGAAATCCGTGACCTCAAGGTCCATTTCACCCTGCCCCGCCAGACGCCGCTTGGTCCCCGCCGCACCCTGCGCGCGGTCGAAGGCGTGAACCTGACCCTGAATGAGGGCGAATGCCTGTCGATCGTGGGCGAATCCGGCTGCGGCAAGTCCACGACCGCGCTGACCGTCATGGGCTTGCAGGACCCGACCGAGGGGCAAGTTCTTTATCAGGGCAAGCCGCTGAACGGTCCCGGCGCGCCGGGACGAAAGCAGCGCGCCCGGATCGCGCAGATGGTCTTCCAGGATCCCTATGCCTCGCTCAACCCGCGCCAGACCATCGGCTCGACCCTGATGTCGCAGTTGAAGCTGCACGGTCTCGCTTCGGGTTCCGAGGCGCAGGACCGCGTCGCGGCCATGCTGGCACGCGTCGGATTGCAGCCCGACCATGCCGGGCGTTACCCGCACGAATTCTCGGGGGGCCAGCGCCAGCGGATCGGCATCGCCCGCGCGCTGATGCTGGATCCGAAGATCCTTGTGCTGGACGAGCCGGTCTCGGCCCTTGATGTCTCGATCCAGGCGCAGATCATCAACCTTCTGATGGACCTGCAGGAATCCCTGAAGCTCAGCTATATCATGATCTCGCATGACCTGTCGGTGGTCGAACATGTCAGTGACCGGGTCGCGGTGATGTATTTCGGCCGTGTGGTCGAGGAAGGCGACTGGCATTCGGTCTTCACCCGGCCGACCCATCCCTATACCCGCCGCCTGATCGGATCGGTCCCCGATGCCGAGGCGATCATGACCGGCGCGCGCGGTGTCCCCGATGGCGTGGCGATTCCCACGGGGCGGCGTTTCGCGCCCGATATATCCACCCGCCCTGATCCCGGCCTACCCCCCGATCCCAGCAGCCTTGTGTCGATCGGGCCGGATCACCGCGTTCGCCTTGCCGACTGAGCACTAGACCAGAGACCCAGATGACCTTCACCGTCCTCACCGCGGAATTCCAGCACGAGAGCAATACCTTCTCGCGCTATCGCACCGACCTGCCGCAATTCGCCGCGGATGCCCTGCATTACGGCGACGACGCGATCGCCGCGCGGGGGAACGCCAATACCGAACTGGCCGGTTTCCTTGACGTGGCACGACCCGCAGGCTGGAAGGTCATCCACGCGATCACCGCCCACGCCGTCCCGGGCGGGCAGGTCACGAAAGCGGCCTTCGATCATATCGCGGGCGTCATCCTGAAAACCGCGCGCGACAACCGGGATCGGCTCGACGGTGTCCTGTTGTCGCTGCACGGCTCGATGGTTCCCGATTTCTGCGAGGATGGCGAGGGGCTTTTGCTGCGCCTGCTGCGCGCGGAACTGGGCGATGAAATCCCGATCGCGGTGACGCTGGACCTGCATGCGATGGTGTCGGCCGAGATGGTCGAGCGGGCGCAGATCTTCGTCTCGTACAAGACCTATCCCCATGTCGACATGCGGGTGACCGGCGCCCATGCCGCCCGGATCCTGGACCGCGCAATGAAGGGCGAGATCGCGCCCCGGACCATCCGCGCCCATGTCCCGATGCTGGACGAGGCGAATTCGGGCCGCACCGACATCCCCGAGACGCTGGCCCTGTATCAGCGCGCCACCGTGGCAGAGCAGGCCGGGCTGGAAGCGGTGTCCGTCAATGCCGCCTTTACGGGCGCAGATGTCTTCTGCGTCGGGCCCACGGTCCTTGCCACCTATGACAGCCGCGATCCCGCGGCCGAGGCAGCGGCCAGGGCCGTGACCGAGGAACTGGCGGCGAAAATCTGGGACGGACGCACGAAAAAGCGCAATGTCTTCATCGAGGTCGAGGAAGCCGCCGCCGAGGCGCTGGCCTGGCAGGGCGACAGGCCGCTGGTGATCTCGGATTACGCCGACAATCCGGGCGCGGGATCCTATGGTGACTCGACCGCACTTCTGGCGGGGCTGATGCAGGCCGGGGTGACGGGTGCCGTCTTCACCCCGATGATCGATCCCGAGGCGGCGGCCGAACTTCATCGCCATGCCGAGGGCGCGACCGTCACCGTGACGCTGGGCGGCAAGGGCGACCCCAGCTTCGGGGGCGGACCACTGACCGTAACCGGCATCATCCGCAAGCTGTCCGACGGGGCCTATATCGGCGACGGCCCGATCCAGGGCGGGCTGTCCCACAGCTTTGGCCCGACGGCGGTCATCGACCTGGGCGGAATCGAGGTGCTGGTCGTGACCGAGGCGCAGCAGATGGTGGACCTGCAGCAACTGCGCGCCTTCGGGATCGAGCCGACCCGGCGGCGGGTGCTGGCGCTGAAGTCGATGCAGCATTTCCGCGCCGCCTTCGAACCCATCGCGGGCAAAGTCATCGTCTGCGATGCAGGCGCGCTTGCAACCCCCCGCGCCGAGCGACGACCCTATATCCGCGCGCCCCGCCCGCTTTGGCCACTGGACCGCGACTTCCAGCGCTGACCTGAGATCCCGACCGGCCGATGGCCGGTCAGGGTGCCCGCCTTACCTGCAAGCGGTAAGTTGCAACTGGTAAAGCTCGGACCGTCTCTCGACCCGAGAGGCGGTACTTTTCAGCCAGGATTTACTGCGATAGCTGCCACGCGAATAGCCGCCCCGGCCCTCGTGATAGGCGAGGTACTGGTTATAGGCGTCATCGGGCGATACTCCCAGCGAACGCGAGGTGCCCGCCATGTACCAGCCGATGAAGTCGGCGGCATCGTGGATATTGTCGCGACGCGCCACGCCGCGGCCCGGTCCCGCGCGATACTCGTCCCACGTCCCGTCCAGCGCCTGCGAATAGCCATAGGCCGAACTGATCCGTCCCCGCGGGATGATGAACAGGAAGGGTTTCTTCCGCGGAGGCTTTGCATTCCCGCGAAAGCTCGACTCGTGATAGATCGTCGCCAGCTGAACACCGGCCGGGATGCCCCATTTCTGCTCGGAGGCCATGACCGCCCGCCCAAAGTCGCGCCGCTCGGCGAACAGGCGGCACGCATTTTCGGTATTGTCCGGCTGCCTGACGTTGCTCGCACAGGCCCCAAGAGACAGGAGCACGGCAGCGGCAAGAATAGCCCTCTTCATTTTATCCCTCGTTTTTCCAATCAGATGGCACGATCACGTGCCCAAAGCAAAGGCGGCGCGGCGACTCTGCTGGTCCTGCCGTTTTTCCGCCCATGCGACCGGAGGTGCGTGCAAATCGTTGCCCAATCCTCGTTGGACCGGGGTGGTCGGGGGCGAATTGCACGCGCACCACGCCTGACAAATGCACAACGACCTGATGCCGTTTTCCTACGGCATCGCTTTCCGCTCCGACTGGGGCGCAAAGGCAACAGCCGGATGCATCCGCCCGCGTGTCAGGGGGGCGGGTGCACAGGCGGGCTACGGGTCCAGGGCTTGTGCGAATGGCCGAGCCGTGCGCGGGAAAGTGACCGGCACCGGAAAACCTGCATGCCCAGTTACCGATCCCATTTATCAAGGCAGTTTAACCGCTTGTTGGCCGTGATCTGCATCCGCGGTAGACCTGTCCGACTCTCGGACCCAGCCCGCGCGCTCTGCACGTTTCCGGCGAAAGCGCACGCGATTTTTCCCATGAAACGGTTGTCCCGGCCACGAACAGCCAAAAACCTGCCCATTAATATAACTGCCCCGGACTCACCGGCGGTTTACCGCCGACAACTTGGTTTGCTAGGCTTTTCATATGGAGGGGTCGCATCGCTGACGAGTCGAGCATTGCGGCCAGAACATTTCGAACAATGTGCCGAAATTCGGCCCATCGGTGACCTTGGTTGCTGATGGAAGGTATGGCCGTGTCTCGGCACCCGAAAGGCAATGCGGGTGGAACGTCTGAGTCGGTTCTGGGGTCTTTTGTTCGCGTATTGGCTGTCCAATCGCTGGCGAGAGGCTTGGCTGCTGACCATCATCATCTTTGCCATGACCACCCTGCTCAGCAAGGCCGGTGTCTGGGTTGCGCTGGCCAGTGCCGACTTCCTGTCCTCGCTGGCAAGCTTTCATTCTCCGGACGAAGGGACGGACCCGGGACAGGCGATCCTTTTGGCGGGCGCGGCCTATCTGGCGATCTTTCTTGGCCGCACTGCGGGGCTGGCGGCACGGCATTTCACCTCGGCCACTCTGCATCGGCGGGCGCGAGGATGGCTGGTTGCCCAGTTCAACGATGCGATCCTGTCCGACGGGCGCATCGCGCTTGACCTGATGAGCGACCGATCCCTGTCCGAAGGGACGCCGCGGATGCCCGACGCCATCGACCAGCGGGTCGATGAATGCTCGGCCAACCTTTATGGTGGCGTCATCGGACTGGCGATGGGGCTTTGGGGGGCGGTCGCGGCGATCTGGTTCGTGTCCTCGGCCCTGATCGAACGCAGCAGGGCGGTTCCTTTCCTGGACCGTTGGGGAGAGATGGCGAACGGCCTGCTGGCGGATCGGTTCGGTCCGGGCGTGGCAGCGCATGTCAATTTCGTGCCGGGGGATTATGGCTCGGCCCTGCTGTGCCTGCTGCTGGTCGCCATCTATGTTCCCGCCATCACCTTCATCGCCTGGAAACTTGGGCATGTTCTGGAACGGCTCAGCATCCAGCGCCAGCGCCGCGATGGAGCCTGGCGCGGAGAGCTGGGCGTGATGTTGAGCCGCGTGGACCAGATGGCCGCCGGTCGTGGCGAGCGTCTGCAAAACCGGATCAACGGCCAGCTTTACACTGATCTGGACCGGACCTGGGGCAAGCAGAACTGGCTGGAAGCAGCGATGCTGCTGTTCAACACGCTCTACAGCTTCCTGTCGTCCCGCCTGCTGGCCTATCTGCCGGCGCTGCCCTCGTTCATGGCGGGTCGGCTGGGCTTTCGCGATTTCGTCGCCAGCAGCGAGTTGACGGCCGAACTGATCGGCGACCTGTCCTGGTTCATCAACGTGATGCCGGCCATTGCCACGCTCAAGGCCAATGCGACGCGACTGAACGAGCTGGCCGCGGCGATCGAACGCGTGCGGAACCGTCAGGACTTCTATGCCGAAACCGGCGTCAGCCGCTTTGAGCATACCCGCATCCAGAACGGCGCCGTGCTTGGACTGCGGAACCTGCATCTGCACCATCGCGGCCATGACACCGCGCCATTCCTGGCGGTTCCGGGGCTTCACCTTTATCCTGGCGACCGGGTCTATCTGACGGGTCGGAACGGCTGCGGGAAAAGCAGCCTGCTGAAGGCGGTGGCGGGAATCTGGCCCTATGGCGAGGGGCGGGTGGCACGGCGGGATGGCGCGCGCCTGTTCTTTGCCGGTCAGGACGCCGACCTCCCCGACCGCCTGTCGCTGAAGGCGCTGGTGACCTATCCCGAGGGGCCTGAGCGGCAGTCCGACATCGCCGTCGCCGCGACGCTGTCACGGGTCGGGCTTGGCGATTTCGTGCACTGCCTTGGCGACAGCCTGCACCGGGGCAGGAACTGGCGCAACGTTCTGTCCGGCGGGCAGAAACAGCGGCTGGTCCTGGCGCGGATCCTGCTGGCGCGGCCCGACATCCTGCTTCTGGACGAGGCGACCGCGGCCCTTGATGTCGATGGGGTCGTCGATTTCCACCTGACGCTGTGTGAATGCCTGCCCGATACCGCTGTGCTTGCGGTGCTGCATGGCGAAACCGCCCCGCACGCGCCTGATGGCGAACCCTTCTATACCGCCATGCTCGAGATCCGCGACGGCATCGGAACGCTTCGCCCGGCCCTGGCCGACACCTATCACGCCGCCCGTCATGCGGCGGAATAAGGACGCCGTCGCATGAGAGACGAAATGATGCCCCGCACTGCCGTCGAGGACCTGATCGCGGGGATGAGCCTTGACGAAAAGATCGGACAGTTGAATCTGCTGCCGGCGGGCGAGGGGCTTGTGACCGGTGCAAGCCAGCCGACCTCGCTGTCGAAACGCCTTGACGCGGGACAGGTCGGCGCCATCTTCGGCACCAAGTCCCTGGCTTCGGCCCGCGCCATGCAGGAACGCGCGCTGGCCGGGTCACGGCTGGGCATTCCCCTGTTCTTTGCCGAGGATGTGATCCACGGCCACCGGACCGTCTTTCCGCTGAACATCGCGCTGGCCTGCAGCTGGGACATGCGCCTGATCGAACGGACCGCGGCCTTTGCCGCAGCCGAGGCCGCGGCCGAAGGCCTGCATCAGGTCTATGGTCCGATGATCGACATCAGCCGCGACCCCCGCTGGGGCCGCGTGGCCGAGGGACCGGGCGAGGATGCCTTGCTTGCCTCTCGCATCGCGGCGGCGGCGACGCGGGGATTTCAGGGGGCGGGGCATGGCGCGGCGGGCCGCGTGGCCGCCTGCCTCAAGCATTTCGTGGCCTATGGCGCGCCACAAAGCGGACGGGATTACGACAATGTCAGCATGTCCGCGGAAGACCTGCTGGAGACCTATCTTCCCCCCTTTGCCGCCGGGATCGCCGCCGGGGCGGCAAGCGTCATGGTGGCCTTCAATGCGGTGAACAAGCTGCCCATGCACGCGAATGGCCCCTTGATCGAAGGCTGGCTGCGCGGACAGCAGGGCTTCGACGGACTTGTCGTCTCGGACTATACCGGCGTGAAGGAGCTGGTGGCCCATGGGATGGGCCCTGCGCCGGTCGCCGTCGCGCGCGCCCTTCATGCCGGTGTCGACATGGACATGGTGGGCGAGGATTACCTGCGCGAATTGCCCGCCCTTGTCCGCGACGGGCTGGACGCGCCCGATGCGGGGTTTTCTCTGTCGGCCCAGCGTCTCTCCGCCCTTGTCGACCGTGCCTGCCGCCGCGTCCTGACCTTCAAGCAGCGGCTGGGCTTGCTGGACGATCCCTTCCGCGGGCTTGGCGGCACGCCAAGGGCACCGTCACGATCCAGCGGGCGCAAGCTTGCCCGCAAGGCAGCCGCCCAATCGGCGGTGCTGCTGAAGAATGACGGTCTGCTGCCACTGGCACCGGGCACGAAGGTGGCCCTGATCGGCCCCTTCGCGACCGACCGGGCGAACATGCTGGGCACCTGGGCGGTGTCCGGCCGGGCCGAGGATGTCGTTCCGCTGGACAAGGCGATTGCGGCGTTGACCAGCCACGCGCCTGCGACGGCCTGGGGCGCGAATGTGGTGGACGAACCCTGGCTGGAACAACGCCTGAACGTGCACGGGACGACCGTGACGCGGGACAGGCGCAGCAAGGCCCGGCAACTTGCCGAAGCCGTGGCGTTGGCCCATTCGGCCGATGTGATCGTGGCGGCGGTGGGAGAGGCCAAGGAACATGCGGGCGAATCCTCGTCTCGCCTGACACCGGACCTGCCCGCCTCGCAACGGCGCCTGATCGCGGCCCTGGCCCGGACGGGAAAACCCCTGGTGGTGGTAGTCTTTGCCGGGCGGCCCCTTGCGATTGGCGAGGTTGCGGCGCAGGCGGATGCCCTGCTTTACGCCTGGCATGGCGGCGTGGGTGGACCGGAAGGCGTCGCGGACCTGATTTTCGGGGCGGCAGAACCCTCGGGGCGCCTCGCGGTTTCACTGCCGCGGCATCCGGGCGAGGCACCCTTGACCTATGCCTGCGACACGACGGGGCGACCGGGCAATGACCGCTTCACCAAGTTCCTTACCGGCTGGCTGGACCTGCCCGATGACCTGCCGACCTTTCCCTTTGGCTTTGGGCTTGGTTACTCTGACATCAGCTATGCCGCGCCGCGCCTGTCCCGTGATGCGGTCCGGGCCGATGAGACGGTCGAGCTGCGCATCACAATCCAGAATGCGGGAACCCGCCCGGCTGTCGAGACCGTCCAGCTTTACGCCAGCGATCCTATCGCACGCGTGACGCGCCCCGGGAGGAAGCTGATCGACTTCAAGCAATGCTCGCTTGCGCCCGGCCAGCGCAGGACAGTCACCTTCCAGATCAGTTCGGACCAGTTCCGCTATCCGGTCGCGCCCACGCTGGAGACCGCTGAATGGGTCCGCGATCCCGGACTGATCCGGTTACATGTGGGCCCGAACTGCCGCGACACCCAGATGAAGGAGCTGACATGGCTGACGTGATCCGGGGCCTTGACGATGCCGCCCTGCGCGACCGCGTTGCGCAGGCCAGCGCAGCCTATTTCCTTGACTGGAGCCATCCCGTCAGCGGCATGGCCCGCGAACGCAGCGCCGGCGACTTCGGTTACGATGTCGCGGAAACCGTCTGCACGGGCGGCACCGGCTTCGGTCTTCTGGCCCAGATCGTGGCCGTCGAACGCGGATGGCGGCCCCGGCGCGAGATCCTTGACCGGCTCGAACGGGTGCTGGATTTTCTGGAACGGGCAGACCGCTTCGAAGGGGTCTTTCCGCATTTCCTGAACGGCACAACCGGGCGCGTGTTGCCCTTCATGGTCGGCGATGATGGCGGCGATCTGGTCGAGACGGCCTTCCTGATGTTGGGCCTGCTGGGCGCGGGCGCCTATTTCGACGAAGAACCGTGGCTTGTCGCGCGTATCCAGTCGCTCTTTGACGCGGTGAACTGGGCCGCGCATCTGCGCGAGGATGGCGCTGTCATGTGGCATCGCCATCCTGATCGGCCATGGACGGAAAAATCGCTGCCGATCCGCGGCTGGAACGAGGCTTTTCCGGTCTTCGTCCTGGGTGCCGGATCGCGCACCCACGCGCTGCCCGCCACCTCCTATCACAAGAGCTGGGCCAGGGCCCCGGCCTTCCGCAATGGACAAGTCTATGGCCGCACGAAGTTGCCTTTGGGGCTGGACTGGGGCGGTCCGCTGTTTCTGTCGCAATATCCGTTTCTTGGCATCGACCCGCGCGGCTTGCGCGACGCATATGCCGATTATGGCGTGCAGGCCCGCGCCCATGCGCTGGTCAACCGAACCCATTGCCTGTCCAATCCGCACGGCTGGAAGGGCTATGGCCCCAAGCTTTGGGGCTTGACCGCCAGCGACGATCCGACGGGCTATGTCGCTCATTCCCCGACCGAGGATACCGGCGTCATCACCCCCACCGCGGCGCTTTCTTCGCTTCCCTTCGCCCCGCGCGAGGTGATGCCGGTTCTGCGCCATCTGCATGACGACCTGGGCGAACGGATCTGGGGCGAGGCCGGGTTTGTCGATGCCTTCAGCGTGGCGCAGGACTGGACCGCTGAAAGCCGGCTTGCGGTCGATCAGGCCCCCATCGTCATCGGGCTTGAGAACCATCGTTCGGGGCTGCTGTGGCGGCTGGTCTCGGGTCGGCCCGAGGTACGACGCGGCCTGAGGTCGCTTGGCTTCACCGCCCCCTGGCTTCAGCGCCAGCCATCGCCCGAACTGCCGTTTCCCGTGCCGCGGCAGCTTCCAGGAATGCCGCTGCCGACCATGTCAGGTCCAGGCATGAAGCCGGAGATCCGGTGACGCGATCGAACTGTTCCGGCAGGGGGCCCGCAGGACGTGGCGCAACCCGCTGGATCAGGTGCAGCCATGCCTCGGCTTTGGCGAAAGCCGCGTGGTCGCCTGTCTCGGCCGCGATGCGGTAATGCAATTCGGCAAAGCCCAACGTCGTCGGATACCAGGGGTTTCCGTCGAAATAGGCGTCCCCGCCCCAGCGGCCAATGGCAGGCACGTCGCGTCCGCGATTGATGGGGTAAAGCCGCGCGAATTCCCGTTCCAGCGCCGCGGCGGTCGCAAGGGCGCGCTGCCCCGTCATGGCAAAGGGACCATCCACACGACGGGCATTGAGAAGCGCAAGGCAGGTGGCACTGTCCAGAACGCCATTGGGCGCCTCGATGCTTTCCCGCCAGCCACCGGTCTCCGGATCCTCGGCCTGAACCATCAGCGCCTCGATCCGCCGGGCTGCCGCCAGCATCAGGCCGCCGGGATCACCAAGCCGGACGATCCCCCGGTCCAGCGCATCCCACGCAACCAGCAGCGTGAAGGCCGAGCGCCGCGGCGGTGCTTCCTCCCACGGACCGATGCAGGCGCGGCCCGCGATCCGAAGAACATGCGCGAGGTCACGCGCGATCAGGGCCTCGGCGCTGGGAAGCGCAAGATCGGGCAAATCTGCCAAGACCGACATCAGGGCCGAGGCGCGCAATGCCGGGCCGTCATCTTGCGGTCTGCTCCAATTTTCGGGGTCGGGCGATCCGTCCGGCGCCACGCGTGGCTCGCCCTGCCACGCATCGCCATGCAGCGCCGCCAGTTCCGCATCCGGACGCAGGAAACGGCTATGGCTGGGCAGGGTTGATCCACGCAGCGGATTCACTGCCGGTCCGTTGCGTCCTGGGTCCGAGATCGACAGGGAAAACCCGATGAAATCCCCGATGAAACGCAGCCAGAACGAACGCGCCGCCGGATCGGCCGCGATGGCCAGCGGCACCGCCCGCAGGACGATGGCGGAATCCCGTATCCAGTGGTGGAAGTAATCGGGCTCGGGATCCCAGTTCGCGACGCGCGCAGAGGCAAGGACCGAACCCGCGACCGGCCGCACGGTCCAGCCGAACCCTGCGCGATGCCGGCTTAGATGCGTCGCCGAGCAGGCATTGCGCATCCCTTGGGCCGAGGCAACGCATTGCGCCGCGATCCAGCCGGGGTCGGGTGTGCCCACCCTAGACACCCAGCGCGGACAGGGCGACCGACAGGACGCGGGCGCAGGCTTCACCCGCCGGGCAGTGATGCTCATCGGGCAAGGCGGCAAAAAAGCGGGCATTCGGGGCCGCCGCGAAATAGGCGCGGGCATCCTTCAGCGGGATCAGCCCGTCTGCCGCCCCCGTGACCACGGCCAAGGGCGCCGACACCCGGTTCAGGGCCGCTTCGGCATCGGCGGTCTGCATCTCGGCGAAATAGGCAGGGGCCTCGCGGCGGACCTCTTCGATCGCGGCCGGTCCCATCGCCTCGCGCGCGGCAAGCAGGACACGCCCCGACATTGGCGGAGACATGGCCAGAACATGATGCGTCTGGGCCGAACCCGCCGCAAGATGTGCGACGGCGAAACCACCAAGGCTGTGCCCCGCCAGACCCCGAGCACCTTTGGGCCATTCCTGAGCGACCCAGGCCCAGGCAATTGCTGCGGCGCTGGTGTGACCAGAGAAGGTCAGCTGTTCCGGCGGACCGGAATTCGGCAGGGCCACCGAATGGGGCAGCTCGGGCGCTACGACGCGCCATCCGCGCGCCAGATAGGCATTCGCAATCTCGGCAATCTGGATTTGTCCGGGGGCACCATTGCGGCCGTGGACCAGCAGCACGGTGCCACCGGGCGGCGGACCGGGTTCAGCCACCACCAAAGGCATGAGGCCAAAGGACGTCTCGAGATCGACGCGACGTGCCCCGTCGGTCCATGTGGTTTGCAGCTCCTCCACGGTATCGATCCTTCTGTAGGGCCCCGCGCCGGGGCGTCGGTCAGGCCGGCAGGTTGTCCCTGAGGAAGATGGTCGGATTCACCTCGGGATGCACCACCGGCAATTGGTCGGCAATGGTCTTCATGGCCTGGATGGCAAGGGCGATTTCCTGGTCCGGCTTCTGATCGATAACCGCATCGATCAGATCCGCTTCCAGCGCCGCGCGGGAATGTGCGGTCAGCTCGTGCAGGACCACAAAGGGACGCGGGCCGGTGATCTGCCGCAGGATCTGGATCAGCGCGCGGTTGCCCGCGCCGATGGAATATATGCCAGTGATCTGCGGGTCCGACGCCAGCGCGGCAGCCAGCTTTTCCCGCATCGCCTCGGGACGGTCCAGAACTTCCAGTGGGGACAGCAGATGCAGGTCCCCCCCTGGTTCGGCGAGCACCTCGCGCGCGCCGGAAAGCCGGTCGCGGTGATCGCGCGAGTCAAGCTTGCCCAGGATCGGCAGCACCCTTCCCGATCCGCGACCATGGGCGAAGCGCAGCAACCGGCCCGCGGTGCGGCCCGCTGCGACATTGTCGATCCCGACATACAGTGAACGCGCGTCGATGGCCGCATCCGACACCAGCGTCACCACCGGGATGCCGATCCCCTCCAACCGCTCGACGGCCAGGGTCAGGGCGGCGGAATCGCTGCCGATGATGCCGACACAATCACACTCGCCCGCCCCAATCCGGGACAGTTCCGCGGCAAGTGCATCGGCGTCCAGCGGCGGAACGTCATGGACCGTGATCTGCACCCGTTCGGCCAAACGTTGCTGGATCTGGCCCTCCACCGCCCGCCGCAGGACCGAGAAAAACCCATGATCGCCAAAGGGCAGATAGAAGCGAAAATCGTAACTGCGCCGCCGCGACAGGTTCGCGGCATGAATGTCGCGCTGATAGCCAAGTTCCTCGATGGCGCGCTGGACGCGCAGGATCGACTTCTCGGCCACCCCGCCACGCCGGTTCAGGACGCGGTCGGCGGTCGAATAGCTGACACCTGCCGCCCGTGCCACATCATGCAGCGTCGGGTTTGGCATGCGGGATTCTCCTCCGAGGGCAAGGGTTCCAAACGCGATGGCAGACGTCAATCATGATTTTGACATACGTCTTTCTTTTGTTTTTGACAGGTGGTCACGCCGGGCGCAGTGTTGATGCAGATCCGGCGACTCGACCGGATGGTCGCATCTATTGGGAGGTAACGATGCGCACTGTCATTCTGGCCGCCGTCCTTGCGACGGTGGGCTTTTCAACGGCATCCCTTGCACAAAACATGACCGTCGGCGTGTCCTGGTCGAACTTCCAGGAAGAGCGCTGGAAGACCGATGAAAAGGCGATCAAGGACGCGCTTGAGGCTGCGGGGGCGAAGTATGTCTCGGCCGACGCGCAATCGTCCTCGGCCAAGCAGCTTTCCGATATCGAGGCGCTGATCGCGCAGGGTGTGAACGCGCTGATCGTGCTGGGCCAGGATACCGAGGCCGTGGTGCCCGCTGTCCAGGCCGCCGCCGACGAAGGCATTCCGGTCGTCGCCTATGACCGCCTGATCGAGGATCCGCGCGCCTTCTATCTGACCTTCGACAACGTCGAGGTCGGACGCATGCAGGCCGCCGAGGTCTTCAAGGCCGCGCCCAAGGGCAACTACGTCATGATCAAGGGCTCGCCCACCGATCCCAACGCCGATTTCCTGCGCGGCGGACAACAAGAGGTCATCCAGAAGGCGGTCGACGCGGGCGATATCAAGATTGTGGGCGAGGCTTATACCGATGGCTGGCTGCCCGCCAACGCGCAGAAGAACATGGAACAGATCCTGACCCAGAACGACAACAAGGTCGATGCGGTCGTGGCCTCGAATGACGGCACGGCGGGCGGTGTCGTGGCCGCGCTGACCGCGCAGGGCATGCAGGGCATCCCGGTATCCGGGCAGGATGCCGACCATGCCGCGCTGAACCGCGTCGCGCTTGGCACTCAGACGGTGTCGGTCTGGAAGGACTCGCGCGAGCTGGGCAAGAATGCCGCCGAAATAGCCCTGGCGCTGGCGGGCGGCAAGGCACCCGCCGAGGTGCCGAATGCGATCAAGTTCACCACGCCCGGCGGAAAAGAGATGAATGCGATCCTTTTGACCCCGGTCGCGATCACCAAGGACAATCTGTCCACCGTGGTCGATGCCGGCTGGATCACCAAGGACGCGCTGTGCCAGGGCGTCCAGAACGGCCCTGCGCCCTGTAACTGACGGGACAGGTGGCGGCGTTCGCGCCGCCACCGCACCACGAGGATGAGTGATCTTTCCCCCGCCGCCCCGCCCGGTCGCCGCAATGTGCTGGATCAGCTTGAAATCGACCTGAGATTGCTGGGCATGATCGGGGCCTTTGCGCTGGTCTGCCTGTGCTTCTGGATCGTGACCGATGGCCGTTTCCTGTCGGCGCGCAATATCTTCAACCTGACCATCCAGACGGTTTCGGTCGCGATCATGGCCACGGGCATGGTCTTCATCATCGTCTGCCGTCATATCGACCTGTCCGTCGGCGCGATCCTGGCGCTGGCCTCGGCAGTGATGGGGATGATGCAGGCGCGGTGGCTGCCGAATGTCTTCGGGCTGGGGCTGGGCCATCCGCTGATCGCCCCACTGACCATGCTGTCGGGCCTGCTGGTCGGAACGGCGATCGGCGCGCTGAACGGCTGGCTGGTCGGCTATCAGCGCATCCCGGCCTTTATCGTCACGCTGGGAGGGCTGCTGATCTGGCGCTATGTGGGCTGGTACCTGACCGCGGGCCAGACCATCGCACCGCTGGACCAGACCTTCCTGCTGTTCGGCGGGGCCGAGGGGACACTGGGCGTCACCGCAAGCTGGGTTGTCGGCGCCCTTGCCTCGGCCGCGGCGCTTTGGGTGATCTATGGCGGTCGTCGCCGCAAGCAGGCGCATGGCTTTCCCACGCGGCCCATCTGGGCCGAGGGCGCGGTCATGGTGCTGGTCACTGCCACCATCATGGGTTTCGTCGCAATTCTGAACGCTTATGAGGTGCCGCAGGCCAAGCTGAAGCGCATCTTCGAGGCGCGGGGAGAGGTCATGCCTGATGGTTTCACGGCGGGCTACGGGTTGCCGATCTCGGTCCTGATCCTGATCATCGTGGCTGTGGCGATGACCGTCATCGCGCGGCGCACCCGTTTTGGCCGCTACATCTTTGCCACCGGCGGCAACCCCGATGCGGCCGAGCTTTCGGGCATCAACACCCGGCTGCTGACGGTCAAGATCTTTGCATTGATGGGCTTCCTGTGCGGGCTGTCCGCCATCATCGCGCAAGCCCGGCTGCAATCGCATCCAAATGACATCGGCACTCTGGACGAATTGCGCGTGATCGCCGCGGCGGTCATCGGGGGGACCGCGCTGTCGGGCGGGATCGGCACGATCTATGGCGCGATCCTTGGCGCGCTGATCATGCAAAGCCTGCAATCGGGCATGGCCATGGTCGGGGCCGACGCGCCGCTGCAGAACATCGTGGTCGGCGTGGTGCTGGTTCTGGCCGTCTGGATCGACATCCAATACCGCAGAAGGCTGGGCATGAGATGATACCGCTGGTGGAAATGCGCGACATCTCGATCGCCTTCGGGGGGATCAAGGCGGTGGATCACGTCTCGGTCGATCTTTACCCGGGAGAGGTCGTGGGCCTGCTGGGTCATAACGGGGCCGGGAAATCGACGCTGATCAAATGCCTGTCCGGCGCCTATCGCCCCGACGCGGGCGAAATCTTCGTCGACGGGCAAAAGGTCGATATCCGCAATACCCGTGACGCCCGTGCCCTGAATATCGAGACAATCTACCAGACACTTGCGCTGGCCGACAATCTGGACGCGGCCTCGAACCTGTTTCTGGGTCGCGAATTGGTCACCCCTTCGGGCCTGCTGGACGAGTCCCGGATGGAGGCCGAGACGCGCCGCATCATGACGCGTCTGAATCCCAACTTCCGCAAGTTCGCGGATCCCGTCATGGCCCTGTCAGGCGGTCAGCGCCAGTCCGTGGCGATCGCGCGCGCGGTTTATTTCAATGCCCGCATCCTGATCATGGACGAACCGACCGCAGCGCTTGGCCCGCAAGAAACCCAGATGGTCGCCGAATTGATTCAAGAGTTGAAGCGCCAAGGCCTGGGCATCTTTCTGATCGAGCATGACATCCATGCCGTGATGAAGCTTTGCGACCGCGCCGTCGTGATGAAGAACGGCAAGCGGGTCGGCACGGTCAGGGTGGACGAAGTCACAGATGACGACATCCTTGGTATGATCATCATGGGTAAGAAACCCGCGCAGGCGGCCTGAAACCATCGACCGAGGGGCCGGCGATCCGCACCGGCCCCTGCGCGTCAGTTACAGGTCAAAGACGAAATCGCCGATATCCAGCTGATTCAGCCGAAAATCATGCAGCGTCACGCTGGTATTCGCATCCAGTGTGATCACGACATTCGACCCGCTTTGCACGGCCGAATTGATCGCGCCGCGCACCTGCGCAACGCTGAAATCGTCAAAGAACAACCGATCCGTGCCATTCTGGAAGTCGCTGACGATATCGCGCCCGTCTCCATGTTCGAACTTGAAGAAGTCGACGCCGGATCCGCCCACCATGCGGTCAACCCCTTTTCCGCCGTCCAGCGTATCCCGACCTGCGCCACCATTCAGGAGATCCGCACCATCATCCCCTTCCAGCTCGTCGTTGCCTTCGCCCCCGTAAAGCGAGTCATTGCCGGAATCGCCTTCAAGCTCGTCATTGCCCACGCCGCCGGACAGAAAGTCATGACCCGCGCCGCCTTCAAGGTCGTCGTCGCCGACATCGCCCAGCAGGCGGTCATTGCCGTCTCCGCCTTCAAGCGTGTCTGCCCCGGTGCCCCCATACAGCGAATCCGCGCCCGCGCCGCCGAAAAGCCGGTCATTGCCCGCACCGCCAGAAAGGAAATCGTTCCCGGCCTCGCCGAACAGGCGGTCATGGCCGTTTCCGCCCTGGACGGTATCGTTGCCGCCGCGGCCATATAGGGTGTCATTACCGTCAAGGCCGAACAAAGTGTCGGCCAGCAGCGTGCCGATGCGGATGTCGTTGCCTGAGGTTCCAAGAATTCTTGCCATGATCGTGGTCCTGTGATTGTGGCCCTTCCCTGGCCGGGCTGTCCGCAATCCGGATCGCCACGGCTTGAGAAGGAACCTAGCACCACCCTCCTGACACCACGCTGACGCGGCTTGTCAGCGTCCTGCAAGTTTGTGCCGCAGTTGGTCTAGGTCTGGACTTCACCACTGCGCCCCTGCATCGTCCACGCGCCAATCTGCACGAGGAACGCGTCATGACCACGATTCTGGGCCTGTCCGGCAGCCTGCGCCGGGGTTCCTTCAATGCGGGCCTTTTGCGCGCCGCGGCCGAGCTTGCCCCGCAAGGCACGACCATCGAGATCGGCAGCATTCGCGACGTGCCCCTGTATGATGGCGATCTTGAGGCGCGGGACGGGATCCCGCCCGCCGTCGCGTCGCTTCAGGCCCGGCTGAAGGCGGCGGATGGTCTGCTGCTGGTCACGCCCGAATACAACAACGGCATCCCCGGTGTCTTCAAGAACGCCATCGACTGGATGTCGCGCGGCGAGGGGCTGGGACATTTCGTCGCCAAGCCCGTGGCCGTCATCGGAGCATCGCCCGGCGGCTTCGGCACGATCATGGCCCAGAACCACTGGCTGCCGGTATTGCGCACGCTGCGCTGCGCGGTCTGGGCCGAAGGTCGGCTTCTGGTGTCGCGCGCAAGCGGATTGTTCGATGCCAATGCCGATCTGACGGACGAGAAATCCCGCGCCGCCCTGTCCGATTTCATCGCTGGGTTTGCATCCAGCCTGTCCGCCCGGCAAGTCTGACAGCCTGCGAAGGCCCCCGCCCTGCCGCGGCGTCGCCCGACCCGCGCTTGAAGATTTGACCCACCGATGCGATATGAAGGCTCGTGAGGACGACCTCTCGAGATGGTTTCTTGCCGGGACGACCCGGCACCAGTTTGAGGTTGCCATGCGCTCCCCGCTTGATCGCCTTCGCCACGCTCTCAGTTTCGAGATCATCGCCCTGTTGCTGGTGACGCCGCTGGGGGCTGCGGTCTTTCACATGCCGATGCACGAAATCGGCGTCGTCGGCGTGGTGGGGGCCAGCCTCGCGACGCTGTGGAACATGATCTACAACTACATCTTCGACCTGGGCCTGCGTCGCCTTACCGGCACGACCCGGAAAACGGCCCGCATCCGGGTCTTTCACACGGTCCTGTTCGAAGCCGGCCTTCTGGTCATCCTGATGCCCTTCATCGCCTGGTACCTGGGCATCTCGCTGTGGCAGGCCTTCGTGATGGACGTGTCCTTCGCGCTCTTCTACATGGTCTATGCATTTGGCTTCAACTGGGCCTATGACCGCCTGTTCCCCTTGCCGGAGTGGAAAAATTCCCCTTCGGCCCAATGACGGGCGCCAAGGATCCGGCCATTCCGCCCAGTGACCGGTCATGAAAAAACCCCCGCGGCAGCGCCTGTCGGGGGTTCGTTCATTGAAGGCTGGGGGCGTCAGGCGCCGCGCGCCACGCGTTCGATATCGCCACGGCTCAGGCCGATATCGTCAAGCTCGCGGTCGGTCAGGCGGTTCAGCTCGCGGCGGGTTGCGCGCGCTTCGTTCCAGCCGCCGATCATCGCGGAAAGACGCGAAACGGCGTGGCCAAGGCCACCAGCGACTTCATTGCGGTTCATTTCAACGACGGACATTTCACACCTTTTTCATCTTGCCCAATCCCTGGGCTTTGCTTCGGACAAGGCGGATATAATCGGCGCAATCCGGGAAACCAGCCGCCGGTTTGGCAAGGCCGCTATGCAACTGGCGCAAGCTTGATTTAGCGACCTTCGCGGGGATCATTCGTGGCAAGTCCGCGCAATATGAGGTGCACCATGCGCGTTGTTATGGATGCGCAAAGACGATCATTTACAGAACCCGGGTCCGGGCCTAGCATTCACCTGCAATAGTTTTGCATTGTGAAAGGGTAATCGACCAATGAGTTCACCTATCCTCTCGAAACTGAATCTCTCGAAAATCCTGATGCTCAAGGGTGGCGTGGCGGCTTCGGCGCCCAAGATCGGCGAACCCGGCGTTCCGACCTGACAGCCTGTTCCATAGGGCGCGAAACCGTTCCCGCCAGCCCTTGTGGTTGGCGGGTTCCGTTTGTGTGGGCGTGACGGCAGGCAGTTCAAGCACTTGCGCCCCCGGCGGCCAATTGAGCGGTCCGATACCTTCCGCGCAGAGCACCGGCGCGATCTGCCACGGGCCGGGCTCGGCCAAGGCGGTCAGTCGAACCTGCCAGTAACGACCACGGCGCTCGGGCAGCGATGCCACGTCGAAAAGGTCGGGCCGCGCCAGCGGCAGGGCGCCTTGCCGCCCCAACAGGGGCGCCAGAACGACCGCGCTTGTCCCCGGCGGTACCTGTCGCACGGGCAAGGTCAGCGTCCAGCCGCCATTTCCCGTCCGCACCCCCCAGCGCTGCTGCGCGCTCGCCCGTAGCCGCCAGCCTGTCTTGGGAAGGGGGGCAAGGATCGCGGTCGCGAGCGCGCTGATATGCTCGGGCCGGAAATACTCGCCATGATTTCCCGCGATGATGCGCAACTCATATGCGGGAAACAGCGCCCGCCAATTCGCGTGTCGTCGCTCCATTGCCGCGGCATCGCCCCGGATCAACGGATTGAATCGGCTCGTCCGTCCGAAGATCATGCGGACAGGAACCGGCAGCGGAAGCTGCCAGCTCGCATCCAGGGTAATGAACCCCCGCAGATCGGCGCCAGCGGCAATCAGGTGCAGCGCGATATGCCAGGCCACCTCGGCGGATTGGCAATTGCCACCGACGATGCAGGGACCATTGCCGAAGCGTTCCAGCAGGTGCCGGGCATAGATCTGGGCCACATCGGCAACAAGTCGGCTGGATTCGCGCGTGGGCTTGTCGACGATCTCGTTCAGCGAGCGTGATCCGATGATGGGCTGGCCCGCAGGCATGTGCGCCGCCAGCGCAGGCAGTTCCGCCGCCGTGTTGAAGGTCCAGAAGATCGGGGGCTGCGTGCCCTCCAGCCGGACGCCGCGCAGACATCCCGCGGGGTCGATCCTTTCACCCGGCCAGCTGCGGCTGACCAGTTCGATCCGGCGCATCACGGTGGCAAGATCGACCGGAGCGGGATCGGCCACCGGGCGGGTCATGCGCGGCGTAGTTTCTGAAGCACCCGTCCCGACATCTCGGCCGAACTGGGGCAGTCGAGCAGCAAGGCAAACTCCAGGTTGATTCCGACATGGGCCGAGATTGCGTCGATCAGGTCGGCAGCCTTCAGCGAGTCCCCGCCAAGATCGAAGAAATTCTCGAAATCCCCCACCTCGCAGCCCAGTGTCTGCGAGAAAAGACGGTTGATGTCGCGTCGCAGGGTCGGTTCATCCATAAGCATGCTCTCAGATAAAGGTCAGGTCTTGGGGTGCAAGGCGCAGACGCTCGACCAGCGCGGCGCGAGGGATCTTGCCCCCTGCGGTCAGGTCGGCAGGCGCAAGGCGGATCAGATGCTCGGGCTGCTCATGGCTGACCAGATGGCGGCGCAGCGCCGGACCGATGCCCTTGGCGGCCAAGTCGAGCGGCAGTACAGCAATGGCCAGCCCGTCTTCCCTGGCGGCGTCCCGCAAGGGCAGGACCGCCACGGCGCGCAGCAGCCCGCTGGACATCAACTTCGCCTCCAGCACATCGGCCGAGAAATTCACGCCATAGCGGCAAATGATCCCTTCGCCGCGCCCGGCGACGAACAGGAAGCCTTCACTGTCAAGCCAACCATGATCACCGGGAAAAGCCTGCCGGGAAACGCCATCGCCCAAGGGCGGACGCGTGACCCGGATGCGCCCCGTCCGACCCGGCGGCAGGACGGTGCCGTCTGGGTCCACAATATCCAGCCCGCCGCCGGAGGGCAGGCTGATCCGGCCGCAGGAGGCCGGTTTCCGCTGCAGATCGGCGCCCGAAATATGGCTGATCACACCTGTTTCGGTCGAGCTGTAGGTCATCAGGTAACCGGGGCAAAGCCGCGCCTGCGCCGCCAGCTTGTCCGCTACCGGGGCGGGGCCGCCGATGCTTTGCAGCTTCAGAAGATGGGGATAGCGGGGCACGGGACCGGGATCGCGCGCGGCATGGTCCAGCAATGCCCGGATCAGGTGGGGCGGCAGGCTGCATTCCTCGACTTCGGGCCTGCGCAGCGCGCGATCAAGCTCGGGGATCGAGAACAGCAACTCCATCGCGTGGATGCGCTTGCCCGCCAGCAGGTTGCGCCACCAGATATGCCGCGATCCGCCAAAGGCCACGCTCAGCGGCGACAGCGCCTGCCCCCAGGGTCCGCGTCGGCCGTCCCGGGCGGCCTCTCGCGCCATGTCCAGCAACCTGCGCTGATCAAGGGGGATCAGCTTTGGCTCTCCGCTGACGCCGGAACTGGTGATGAACTCTGCAATCTGGTTCGCCAACGGGTGGCAAGGCGTGAAACCAGCCAGGGGCAGATCATCGGGGTCCGGCAGGAGCAGGACCGCCGCATCGACATCCCGCAGCCGCGCTTGCGAGGCCAGGATCACCACCGGACCTGCCCGACGCAACCAGCCCTTGGCGTCGGCCGGCGACAGGCGAGGGTCAAGGAACAAGGCGGTCTTGCCCAGCCGCCAGCAGGCCAGCGCCGCGGCGATCATCCAGCTGTTGCGGTGCAAGGCAAGGCCCAGCGTCGGAATATCGACGCATCCCGGCTGGCGGACCAGCCACGCCGCGATGGCATCTGCGCGGCGCAGCAGGTCACCTCCGGTCAGGCTGCGCCCCGGTTCCCGGATCACCTCGCGCGCCGTATCCCGGACCAACCTGTGCCGCAGGGCCTGGGCGAACCCCGCCTCGCCCATCATCCGGCGCGGACCCGTTCCAGGGCCGCATCTTCGACCGCATCGCTGGCATCGGCGACCAGACGCGCGCCCTGCGCGGTCAGCCTGCCATGCTCGCGGACGATGCCCAGTCCGTCCCGAAAGGTGGCCAGCGCCTGGTCGACGTCCTTGCCGAGCCGCAGAGCCTCATCATCCGACAGCGCGTTCCCCGCCGTTGAGAGCACCGCCCGGCCACAGACCGCCATTCGCGCCGAGACCCAGGTCGCGTGAAACACCCCCTCCATCGGGCGGGGTTGTTTCCGCAGGGGCGAGCGGAAGGTTTCCTCGGGGCCATTCAGCACGACCTCATCATCCAAATGCCAGCAGAACAGCCGCAGATGCGAGGATTCATGGATCAGCGTCATCAGGACATGGGCCAGATCGTTGCGGTGCAGCGGGTTCATCAGGATCGCGCCGAACAGGTCGAAGCTTGAGCCGCCGGCGAAGCCTTGCCGCCCATCCGCGCCGCCATTCACCGCAAGGATCACCTCCGAGACGAGCAGCCGCAATTCGGCCCGCCAATCCGGAGCCGCCAGCGCAAGAAGCGCATCGGCCCGCGCAATGGTCGCGGCCATGGCTTCCGTGGCCTCGGGGGGTGGTGCGGTCAGGGACGTGGTCAGGCCCACATCATCGGCCAGGGCACGCGCGATCAGTTCCGCCCGGGCGCTGCCAAGCCGATCCGCCGAAAGCGGGCTGACGACCGGACCTGGCGAGGGGTGGTCGCGGAAATCCCATGCCGCGAACCGGCGACGCGCCAACGCGAATGCCTCGGCGTTTTCGGCCAGCAGGCTGTCGCGCAAGGCCATGTGCAACGCGAACAGGGCCGGTTCGGGAAACTGCGCGCGCAGGCGACCCAATCCTTCGGTGATCGCCGCGACCTCGTCAGGTTCGGGCGGGATCACTTCGGTCAGCAGATGGGTCAGGGACAGGTGCAGGCGGTCGTGCAGGTCGGCTTGCAAACGCAGCATCCCCGCGGGATCGGGAAGAAACAAACTTGCCATTCAAATGCTCCGGCAGGAACGGAAGGCGTCACAATGATTACCCGTCGATCTTCTCCGAGGCAGGGCATCTTGTCACGGCCTTTCGCAGCCGCGGCGCGCCAGCTCCGGCACCGGGCCGGCCATCCTCACCGTTGGATTCTGGATTGGTCCGCTAACAGAAAGAAATCACTGTCATAATTCCGCCAAAGATGCTTGCTGGTCCCCCGAAAGAATCGATCCTTGGGACGGAGGCCGACATGATCGAAACCACATCAACCCCCGCAATCGCCGCACTGACTCTTGGCCTTGGGCTGGCGCTTGGATTTGGCCCGGCTGCGGCCGACGAAGCCAAGCCCCCTTGCGCAGAAGACAGCTTTGCGATGGGCCTGCGCTACCAGCAGCAGTCGGCCGAGGTCGCAGCCCTTCAGCGCCAGGCCTATGCCCTGGCCCGCATCCGGTTGGATGAGGCGCTTGCCAAGGCCGCTCCCGGCGAGAAGCTGGCGATCGTCACCGATCTCGACGAAACGGTGATCGACAACAGCGCCTTGCTGGTGCGCGACATGCAGGCTTGCCACGACTACACGACCTGGGACACCTGGAAGCATTGGGAACGCGAAGGCAACCCGACCCTAATCCCCGGTGCGCTGGATTTCTTTACCTATGCGGACCAGAAAGGCGTCGCCGTCTATTACCTTTCGGACCGCTATGACGAGAACAAGGCCCAGACCAAGGCGACGCTTGAAACGCTGGGCCTGCCCAAGGTCACCGACGAAACCGTGCTGCTGCTGGGCCCGCCCAAGCAAGAGCGGCGCGAGCTGGTCGAAAAGGACCACAAGGTCGTGATGCTGCTGGGCGATACGCTGCATGACTTCTCGGAGGATTTCACCAGCAAGGTTCCCGTCGACAAGCAGCGCGACCTGGTGGCCGAGCAGGCCGAGCATGTCGGCCGCGACTGGATCGTGCTTCCGAACGCCGGTTACGGCACCTGGAGCAAGACCGAGCTGAAAGCCTGGGACGCCCCCATCAAGGCTGAGTGACCGATGGGCGGCCCCGCCTCGACCGGGGCCGCTTGACAGCTTCTCGCGCGGGGGCCACGCTTGTGCCATGCCCTACAAGCCTGACGGATATACCGACCTTGCCCCGTATCTGCTGGTGCCGGATGCGGAAACGGTCCTGCGCTTTTGCGAGACCGTTTTCGGGGCGCAGCGGCTTCGGGTCATCCGTGGCGAGGGGACAAGGATCGTCCATGCGGAATGCCGGATCGGCGATACCGTCCTGATGATGGGCGAGGCTGAGGGGCCGCCCGCCATGCTGCATCTTTACCTGCCCGATCCCGATGCGGCTTTCGACCGCGCGATCCTGGCCGGGGCCGAGGCCATCCAGCCGATGATGGAGAAAGGCGACGGCGACCGGCGCGGGGGGCTGCGCACGCCGGACGGCACGCAATGGTATCTTGCCCGGCAGGTCGCGGGCGATTAGCGCGCCACGCCGACACGACCGCGCGCATCGTCAGTCGCGGGATGCCTGCCTTTGGTCAAAGTCATCACGTGCAGACTGGATACGCCCAAGGTTCTGCTCTGCCCAGATCCAGACGCCGCAGAACGCCGCGCCAAGGCTTTCGCCCAGATCCGTCAGCCGGTAATCCACCCGTGGCGGAACGACCGCGTGGACGGTGCGGATGATCATGCCGTCCCGTTCCATCTGCCGAAGCGTCTGGGTCAGCATCTTCTGGCTGATGCCGGGGATCCGGCGGGCGACCTGGGTGAATCGCAGTTCTCCATGCTCGGCCAGCACCTCCAGCACGATCATGGTCCACTTGTCCGCGACGCGTCCGATCAGGTCATTCACCAATGCCTCGACATCCTGTCCCCGCGCGCTGGGGAAATCTGCCGTGGTGGTGGGGCTTACGTGCGGGTGTTCCGAGCCGTTCGCAGGGGGTCCGCTCATCGCCACTCTCCTTTCGGTAAGTATGGATATTCCAGGTGCCTTCTTACCACGGGCGCCCGAATGACGGATATAGGCGCGACACCCATCGGAGACAAAGTCATGCAACAGACGGGCAACACGATCCTCATCACCGGCGGCGGCTCGGGCATCGGCCAGGAACTGGCCCGCAGATTCCACGACCTCGGCAATACCGTCATCGTCGCGGGTCGCCGGATCGAGGCGCTGCAGGAAACCATTGCGGGGCGCGACGGGATGCATGCCCTGCCCCTCGATATCGACAGTGCTGAGGGGATCGCGGATTTCGCCGAACGGCTGCTTGCCGCCCATCCGGCAGTGAACGTGCTGGTCAACAATGCGGGCATCATGCGGTTCGAGGATGCCTCGGCGGGCCGTGATCTTGCCGATGCCGAGGCGACCGTGACCACCAACCTGCTGGGGCCGATCCGCCTGACAAATGCCTTGGTCGATCACCTGAAGTCGCAGGCCGGGTCCGCGATCATCAACGTCACTTCGGGCCTTGCCTTCGTGCCGCTGCTGACCACGCCGACCTATAACGCGACCAAGGCCGCGATCCACTCGTATACCGTCGCGCTGCGCGAAGTGCTGAAGGGACGCGTCGAAGTGATCGAACTGGCCCCGCCCGCCGTCCAGACCGGTCTGACTCCGGGACAGGAAAGCCGGCCGGGCTATCAACCGCTTGGCGAATTCGCGGACGAGGTCATGGCCTTGCTGGCGCTGGAGCCGACGCCTGCCGAGGTCATGGTGCCCCGCGTCGCCTTCCTGCGCCGCGCCGAGGTCGAGGACCGTTTCGACGAGACGCTGGTCCAGCTTAACGCCTTTGCCACGGCTGCGCGGAATGGTTGAAAGGGCCTAGATCCGGATTCGATTATCCTTGCATATCATCCATGTCATGGAGTAATTGCAAGGTATGTATTCTCGCCAGATCAACAGAACCGTGATTTCCGCGCTTGAGGAACAGGCAGCCGTCGTGCTGCTGGGGCCGCGGCAGGTCGGCAAGACAACCCTTGCCCTTGAGATCGCGGATGCGCGCCCCTCGGTCTATCTTGATCTTGAACGCGAGGCGGATCGGCAGGTTCTGATCGAACCGGATCTTTACCTGGACGAGCAGGCAGGCAAGCTGGTGATCCTTGACGAGGTTCAGCAGATGCCCGGCCTGTTCGCCAGCCTGCGTGGACAGATCGACATGCGCCGCCGCAAGGGCTTTCGGACCGGACAGTTCCTGCTGCTCGGCTCGGCTTCGAACGTGCTGTTGCACCAGTCGGCGGAATCCCTTGCCGGACGTGTCCGCTATGTCGAGATGCCGCCCCTGCAACTGGACGAGGTGGGCCGGGATCGCCTGAACGAGCTTTGGCTGCGCGGCGGTTTTCCCGACAGCTTCCAGGCGGCCAGCAACCGGGCCAGCCTGAGCTGGCGCGAGGATTTCCTGCGCACCTATCTTGAACGGGATATTCCCGCCCTTGGCCCGCGCATTCCGGCCACCACCCTGCGCCGCTTCTGGACCATGCTGGCCCATGCGCAGGGCGGGCTTCTGAACGCCGCTGCGCTGGCCGAGGGGCTGGGCGTTTCCGGCCAGACGATCGGGCGCTATCTTGACCTTCTCGTGGACCTGATGCTGGTCCGCCGCCTTGCCCCTTGGCACGAGAATGTCGGCAAGCGGCTGGTCAAATCCCCAAAGATCTATGTCCGCGACAGTGGCCTGGTCCATGCCTTGCTTGGCCTTGGATCGCTGGAAAGTCTGCTGGGTCATCCCGTGGTCGGCGGAAGCTGGGAAGGGTTCTGCATCGAGACGATCATCGCGGCCGCCCCTGCCGGGACCGAGCCATTCTTCTATCGCACCTCGGCCGGGGCAGAGCTTGATCTTGTCCTGCGCCTGCCCGGCGACGAGATCTGGGCGATCGAGATCAAGCGCACGACAGCGCCCAAAGTCTCACGCGGGTTCCACCTTGCGGTCGAGGACATCCGCGCCGACCGCAAGCTGCTGGTCTATGCCGGCGACCGCGACATTCCCGTCGCGAACGACCTGCGCGCCATGCCGCTGGACATGGTCGTCGCGCAGCTTCGCAAAGGATAAGGCGGAACGCCTAGGCCGCGCCAAGGGCCGCACGGGTGGCCTGTGCCAGACGGCGCGCCCCTTCTTCCAGCTTGTCCGGTGCGTTCAGGGTAAAGTTGATCCGGATCGAGCGGCGGTCGCGCCCCTCGGGGTCGAAGACACTGGACGGCGTCACGCAGACCTTATGCGCCAGCGCCTCGCGCAGCAGGACATCGGTATCAAGTGCCGGGTTCAGTGCCGTCGCCCAGACGAACATGCCACCGGTCGGGATTTCCCATGAAAACAACCCGTCCAGATGGCGGTTCATGGCGGCGCAAAGCGCATCGCGGCGCGACCGGTAAAGCCCAAGGACTTGTGGCAGGATCCGCTCGGTCAATCCCGCCGCAAAGGCATCCTGCGCGATGCGCTGACACAGGCCCGAGGTGCACATGTCCGACCCCTGCTTGGCACTGACCAGCGCCCGGATCATGTCCGGCGCGGCGATGACCCAGCCGATGCGGAACCCCGGCGCCAACTCCTTGGACAGCGTCCCGAGGTAGATGATCGGACCGTCATAGACCGGCTCGTCCCGTCCCGACAGCGTCAGCATTCGCGGAAGTGGTGCGCCATCATAATACAGCGTGCCATAGGGGTCATCCTCGACCAGCCAGGTGCCCGTGGCCTCGGCCGCGGCAACGAAGGCACGGCGATCCTCAACCCCGACAAGCCGCCCGGTCGGGTTCGAGAAATTCGGCACGACATAGCCGAATTGCGCGTCTCTCAGCGCCGCGGTCGGATCGAAATCCGCCGCCTCAACCCGCATCGGGCGATAGGTCGGAGAGCGAGGCTTCCAGGCATCCAGCGCCCCCAGATAGGCCGGGCTTTGCGCCGCGATCAGCCCGCCCTGGTCGATCAGCACCTTTCCGATCAGGTCTAGCGCCTGCATCCCGCCGGTCGTGATCAGGACGTTCTCGCGCCCAAGGCGCAGGCCCGGTGCCGAAAAGCGTGTGGCGATGGCGTCCCGCAGCCCGGCCAGCCCCTCGATCGGGCCATAGGCCAAGGCCTCGCCGGAATGCTCTGTGATCGCGCGGGTGGCCAGTCGGGACAGATCGGATACCGGCCATGTCTCGGGATCGGGCAGCCCACCTGCCATGTTGATCAGGTCGGGGATCTGGCCCGCCGCCAAGAACATCTGCGTGACGTCGTTGGAATCGGCCAGCCACTTGGCAAGGCCCGGACGCCGCAAGGGACGCGTCATGATCGCTCCTCGGAATCGAGAATTCATCGGTCCGCCACTGATGCAGGAACCCGCCGTCGTGGCAAGTGTCAGATCTTCGGGTCGGGACTGCCGGTATCGTCGCGGGAAGCAGAATCCGCCCGGTCGAGGCCAGTCGCCGCAGTTCCGCCGCGCTTTGATAATCGGCGTCGTGATACCAGGCCAGCGCCCTGTCGCGGTCGGGAAACTCGAGCAGGACCATGCGTTCGGCAAAAGTGGGCTCGCCCTCGATCGTTTCGACCGCATCGCCACGAGTCAGGAACCGGCCACCGAAGCGCGCCAGCGTCGCGGGGGTCAGCGCGGTATACTTGCGATAGGTTTCGGGGTCGTGGATCGTCATGGTGCAGATGAAATAGGCAGGCATCTTCGCATCTCCTCGGGTCGCGGCCCCGTTTCTGACACACTTGCGCGCGCACTGTCACGTCAAGGGCGCCCCGCAGGCTTAGCGGGTCGTGCCGCTGCGGTCGGGTCGCGCGAACTGGATCAGATCCCAGCGATTGCCCCAAGGATCGACCCATACGGCGACACGGCCATAAGGCTCATCCCGAGGCGGCCCCTCGAAGGTGACGCCCGCCGCCTGCATCAGGTGGTAATCGCCGTCGAAATCCTCGGTCTGCAGGAAAAGCCATACCCGGCCGCCCCCCTGCTCGCCAATGGCTGAGGTCTGGCGTTCATTGACGGCGCGCGCCAGCAGGATTTCTGTCTCTCCGCCTCGGGGGGCAATTCTGACCCAGCGTTTGCCGTTTCCCAGATCGGTATCCTCGCGGCATTCGAACCCGATGCGCCCGAAAAACGCCAGCGCCTCGTCATAATCCGGCACAAGCAGTGAAAAAAGTGCGAGACGGCTTGGCATGGTTGACCCTTCTTCCGGCGACGGCGAACTTATGATCGAAGGCGGGCCGCCGCGCAATGTCAGGGGCCTTGGGAAGGCTATCCCCGATAGGCGATCAGCACGGCCCCCAGCGCGATCATGACGACGCCAAGCCAGTTCAGCAACGACAGGCGTTCTCCCAGAAACAGCACGGCAAAGACCGCGACAAAGACGACCGACAACTTGTCGATCGGGGCCACGCGCGCCGCATCACCCAGCTTCAGGGCGCGGAAATAGCAGATCCACGACGCGCCCGTGGCCAGCCCCGACAGCACAAGGAAAACCCAGCTTCGGGCCGATACCGAAGCCGGCTCCTGCCAGTTGCCGGTGACATGCACCATCAAGCCAGCGGCCAGAAGAATGACGATCGTCCTGACGAAGGTCGCAAAGTCGGAGTTGACGTTCTCGACCCCGACCTTGGCAAAGATCGCCGTCAGCGCGGCAAAGCCCGCAGACAGCAAGGCCCAGACAGGCCAGCTTAAAAACATCTTCAAGGTATGCCCCTTCTCGCATGCGGCCCCCTGCCGGAATCTAGCAGTTTGCCGGGGGGACATTGCAAGAACCCATGCAACCCGCCACGCCCTTTGGACGTAGACATCAAGGCAATCCAGAGGAACCGTGATGAAAACCGAGGTGCAGGGCCTTTTCGAACGATATGAAGGCTTTTTTCTTCGCGCACTTGCGGGCGAAGCCGACATGGCCGAACTCGAGGAGCTTTACACCCCGGATTATATCGCCGCCTCTCCTGCGGGGGTCATGTCGGGCAAGATCGATGCCCGCTTCCGCCAGACCCTGCTTGAGGGTTACGAGCATTACCGCGCCATTGGCACAAGACAAATGCAGGTCCGGCATATCGACATTTCCCCGATGGGCGACAGCCATTGCGTGGCGCATGTCGCGTGGATCGCGACTTATGCCCGCCCGAACCGGACCGATGCGAAGATCGATTTCGAAGTGCATTACCTTGTCCGGGTCGAAGGCGGAATGGCCCGTGTCTTTGGCTGGGTCACGGGCGATGAACAGGCTGTGCTAAGACGGCACGGCATCATCTAGGGTCAGGGCATGGGCTGCCGGCTGGTCACGCCGGAAACCATCTGCAAGCGAGCCATCAGCACGGGCAGCAAATGCGCGGCATATCTTCAGAGACCAGGTCACGGGGGGCAATCCGGACTGGACCGGCAGGGTCATTTTAACCAAAGACAGCCGCCGACCTCCGCACGCCAGCCTGCATGGAATAAGGTCACCTGCCTAAAAATGTGAAGGATTTGCGAAGTCTTGCGCATGTTCCCAAAATCGATTGACTGGTTGTGTTGGCTCCATTAATTGCCCTTAAAGGTTGGTAAATCTCATGTTCCAACCATCCAGAAGCGTTTTCCTGAACTACAGCTAAAGTATTGAATATATGACTTCTGCTCGCCACCTTGCCGCCTCTCAGAACGCAGAAACGCGCCGCAAAGTGACGAAGGCCATTTTCCCGGTAGCGGGACTTGGGACCCGCTTTCTGCCGGCCACG
>NZ_JAVRQI010000018.1:0-9936 GCF_031854425.1 Paracoccus broussonetiae
GATGATCAGGCCGCCCTTGGTCTTCTCGTCCGACTGGACGCGACGGACCAGAACGCGGTCGTGGAGTGGACTAAATGTCATGTTGTTCTCCTCATTGGACAAACAGATCGTGAGCCCCCCATGCCAATGGTGGGGCCGCGCGTGACCCTTGCGGCATCACGCGGCAGAGATTTGCCGCATCAGCGGGTGGTTTCAAGGGGTGGGGCGAAAAAATTTGGCACTCGGTGGTCGCCAGTGCCAACCAGCATGATGCTTCCACGCAATAGCCTGTGATTTCAGCGACCTCGGTGAGGCAGCAAGCTTGATCTCCCCGAGAGTTGGGGCAAAATCTCAATATGGAAATATTCGTTCAGACTGATGCCGAGGGTTTCATGACGGACACATATCTCTCTGCCGCTCGCGACCTGGTGATCCAGGGAATGCATGAGAGCCAGGTCGCTTTGTCTGCAGAGCTTGAATATCATCTGGCCACGGCGCTGGCACATTACATTGACCATCCCATTCTGCCTGACCGTCTGACGCTCCGCCTGGTGGAGTTGGCCCAGCGGCGCGCGAGATGGGCTGAATCCCGCCAGATCGGCGACGCCTGCCTGATCTCCTGCGCGTTCTTCGCCGCGAGGCTGACCCGTCATGGCGGCACTATTGTCCATTATGCGGGGCTGGGCCAAAGTGCTTATGAGATCGCAGGGATGCCGGATGTGGCGCAGGGCTTTCCTGACATGCTCGACGTGCTGCAGGCCAGCAGACCGATGGTCAAGGAAAGGTCCCTGACGGACGCTGACGAGCCACAGGAAGAAACGGGGATTCTGATCCTGGGACCGAAATACCGACACTGATCCCCCATCGCGCGGGTCCAAGACAGTCACATCGACCGTCCTCCGGTCGGCCTGTCAGCGGGCGGGAATTTGAACCGCCTGCTCTCGTGGCCACATCGCTCTGCCCGGTGCCACAGAGGCAGTTCATTCCGGTTTCCCGTGGCCGTTGACCGCCGGATGATCGACCGCCCCCTGCCCGCTCAACCCGAGTTCGTTCAGGCGACCCCGGAAACTGCGATGCTGCGCCGAGATCCACTGCGGCCTGAGAAACACCGCCTGCCGGTAGCATCGACGCAGGCGAGATAGTCGCTGACCTCCGCGAAATAGCGTGCGAAATCCGCCGCAATCAGGGCTGCCTACTCCGCGTGTGCTGCGCGACGCAGCCCGGGCCCATCAAACTGCACGAGAAGCACAAGGATCAGCGCCCTCATGGCGCAACCTCGCGTCGGGCGCGCAATCCGATCAGCGCTTGGAGGCTGGTTTGCGCTTGTAGGCCCTGGATTTATTGCCCCACGGAAGGCTGGCTCTACGTTGCCACAAAACCGGCAGCGGCTCAGGGGGGCGTCTACAGCGTCTAAACCTTGAAGGCTTGCATCCTCGCCTCGCGGTAGGCGCGCGGTGTCTGGTTTGTCCATCGACGAAAGGCGGTCGTGAAGCCGCTCTGCTCGGAATAACCAAGGAGGTAAGCCACCTGTCTGATCGAGAACGAGCGGTCGGCCAAGTAGCTCTTTGCTGCATCCCGCCGGATCTCGTTGACCAATCCCTGATAGGATGTGCCCTCGGCCTGTAGCTTTCGGGCGAGGGTTCGTTCGCTCAGCGCGACCGCTTTGGCAATCTGGGCGATGTCTGGCGGTCCGCCTTTTGGCAGCGCACTCAGAACCAGGCGTTCAATGTGGAGCCGGAGCGCGGTCTTCTCTGCGCATTGGGCTGAGAGCAAGGCGTCGCCAGTACGCTGAAGTAGCGCGAGCAGGTGTGGGTCCGCTTTCCGCATTGGCAATGCGAGGGATGCCGGTTGGATCAACATTTCGGTCGCCTCGGCGCCGAAGGCGACGGGACAACCGAAGAACCGTGTGAACGCTTCGCGAGACGATGCCCTCGGATGAGCAAAACGGACTTCGACCGCCTGGAACCGCTCGGAAACCATTTGGCGGGCAGCCATGAACCAGGACGCCATCCGGAACTCTGGTCCTTGCCGATGCATACGGAAGTAAGGGTTCTTGCTGTCGATCCGGATCGTGGCCACATTGCCCAGCTCTTTCAACCCGATCTCGGCGCTGGTGTCGCCCAACCTCACATAGCGAAGCCCGTGAAGCACTCCTTCGCGAAGCGTCTCGGCCGAAATCGAGACATAGGCCGCCAAACCCGACCGCCGTACGTCGTAACTCTTTCCCAGATTCAGCCCAAGTGTATCGTCGCCGGTCAGGCTTGCCGCGCATTCCAGGAAATCGACGCACTTCCGATCGCTCACGCGCTCTTTGTCATCTGACAGGAATTGCGGATGCAACCGAGCCGACTGCAGTGCCCCCCGGATCGCGGAGGAACTCGCTCCGAGTTGCTCGGCGGCGTGCATGATCCAGGCAGACGGAAGCTCGTACATCAGGTGAAGGTCCCGACGTTCTATCCCATCAGTCTAGGCAGTTTGGCTTGTTCAAGCAAGTTTTTGGCGCGGTCCCCAAACTGATTCAGGCGCTTGCGGACCATATCGGTGGCGAGGGGGAGCAGCCCTGTCACCGTGTCACCATCCAAAGGAGGCCTGAATATCCAACCATCTGAAATCCGTCTTCTCGACCTCCCTGTCGCGCGGGCGTCTTTCCTACTTCCTCCATATCGTCGCTATTACGGCAATCATGATTTTCGGCCTGCTTGCGGGCGCTGCAATCGCGACTGTTGAGGGACCGTCCGCCGAGGCTCTCGGGCTCATCTTTGCTGGTATTCTGTTTTTGTTCGGTACCGTGGCCGGAGGTTTTGTCTTTGCGTTGCGACTACGGGATCGGGGCCCGCCAGTAGCCTTGGTTGTCGTCGGTTCCTACACGGTCGCGGTTGTCGGCAGCGTGCTCACAGCGACCAACGTGACGGCGAGGACCATCTTCAGCCTGATCGCTGTCGTCTTCAGCCTCTACGTCATGTTGGTGCCGGGGAAAGTGGCCGCGGGCCGAGGCCGCAAGGTTGCCGGAAGTCCGGCGCTGTCCTGAGCGCGCCGTCTCAGACCCAGTCCAACATCTTGTTGCTTCAATGAACGTCCCTCAACCAAGGAGACTATGATGAATACTCACCTCGCCCGCTCGGTGCGAGCCCTGCAGCTGGCTGCGGTGATCTGTGCCGCATTTGCTGCGATTGGCGTGGCAAGCGGTTTCCACGCCGCTGACCCGGATTCCGGCTGGTTTGTTCCCCTTGTCGCCGGGGTCGTTGTCGCCATAGGCTTCAGCATCACCTGGCACGTCCTGATCGGTGCCGCCGCCAAGACGCGGCGCCTTCTGGGACTTACCGTCGTCATCGCCGGCGGGATCATTCTGGCGGCACTGGCCCTTGCCGCCTCGGCACAATCCATCGCGACTGCACTGACCGGTACGGCAGCAGTCCGCGCCGAGCTGTCAAGGCAGGTTACCGGCTATACTGACGCCCTCGCAGAGGCCCATGAGCGAGCGACCTGGGCCCAGCCTCTGGTCCAAATGACCGGCGCCTCCGCCGCGGGCTATCGTGCCCTGGCAGAGCAGGAAGCCGGGGGGGAGTTTGGCACCGGAGCCGGTTGTGGGACGCGCTGCGCCGAATTGCAAACCTTTGGTGATAGCTGGAGCCGATCGGCCAGTGCGCTGCAGGAGCAGGTCGACCAGGCGGATGTGGTGAACCGGGTGGGACTCGATGCGGTCGGTCGCCTGCGATCCGCTGCCGCGCTGGGAGATCAGACCCTCTTCCTCGCCGCGACGCAGGAAGTCGGGACGGCGGTAGCCTCCCTCGAGGGCATGGTGACGGCGCCGGACGGCATTCTGGCTTCGACCGGGGTTATCACCGTAAGCTCGACCGACCGCACCGCAAGGCTCGACGCCCAGACGGCCGACCTGACCGCAAAGGCGAGGGAGCTGCGTCCCGCCGACGGCAAGACCGAGGTTCCGGTGTTCGTTCCGCAATCCCCGAGCGAAGCCACGCGTGCGCAAATGTTCGGCGCATCGGCACCCGGCTGGATCGCCGGTCTGGCGATAGATGGGCTGCCGCTGCTTTTCCTGTTTATCGCTCTGGCACTCGGGTTCGAGCCGCTGCTGCGGGACGAGCACAAGCCTCTGCAACGCCAGACGACCCCGGAACGCAACGCCAAGGTCCGCGAGGACGAGGCCGACACGGCGCAGGGCAGCACAATCCACCTCGTGGCGGGCGAGTAAGAGACCATCGCAGGACTGCTTTCCCCCCGGCTCCGGTCGGGGGGAGGAAATGCTCCCCCCAGTAGATCGCCCCCGGCGACGGCAGTGCCATTGACGGCTCCAAGGTGACCTCCCCTATGCAAGGTTCCACATGTTTCGTAGTTTTCTTTCCGACCTCGCAACCGCGGTTTGCACGCTAGGCATCGCCGCTGCCGCGATGGGTGCAAATGCCGCCAAAGCGGACGATGTGACGACGGTGAACCGGATTGAAGGTCCGGCAAAGGTTGTCGACGGCGACACCCTCGACATCCGGTCGAACGGAAAAGTCATCCGGATCCGCATCGAGGGAATTGACGCCCCCGAATCCGGTCAGACATGCCGTGATGGCTCAGGCAAAGTATGGCAATGCGGCCGCAATGCCGCCCGGCGGCTAGCCACCCTGATTGCAGACCGAAACATCCGCTGTGCCCCCAGTGGTGTCGACAATTACAGCCGCGTTATCGCAAGCTGTAGGACTGGAAAGGGGAATGTGGACCTCGGTGGGAGGCTGGTTGAAGAGGGGCTGGCCTGGGCCTTCCGACGGTACAGCGACACATATGTACCTCTCGAAGATGTGGCGCGCGCACATGGCGTCGGAATCTGGAGTGGCCAAGCAATACCCGCGTGGGAATATCGGCGCACACGCTGGTCGAATCCGGATGCGCATGCACCGAAAGACTGCCCCATCAAGGGCAATATCAGCAACAAAACTGGCGAACGCGTCTATCACCCGCCATGGTCGCCCTGGTACGCCAAGACCCAAATCGACCCGAGCCGCGGCGAACGGTGGTTTTGCAGCGAGGCCGACGCAATATCCGCCGGGTGGCGGCCCGCTGGCGGTATGTGAAAACCTTCGGAGTGGCGCGATAACCGCGTTAGATGCTTGCCCTTGGTGACGGTGAATCCCAAGCCATGCTTCGGCAAGGACCCCGTCCAACTTCGGTTCTCTAAGCGTGACTGCCGGCCTGAACTCCTCAAGCACGGTATTCAGAATTCGCGCCGCCTTGCCAACGAGATGCGGGGACCACGACCGGATCAGACGGAACTTGAGCCTCGAGTCGAGAAGGCGTTCTTGGACCTTGTTAGGCGATCGGTGTTCCGGCGTGAAATCTTAACCCCTCAGGCGTGGGTATCGGCGCCCAATTTAGACCCCCCTGAAGTTTTGTCGGACGGTTCGCTGCGCGTCGCCGACAGCATGCCAAGTTTCGAAGCCGTCGTACCCCACGACCCCGATCTGCTGGCGGCGCAGTTCCAGAGTTCCGTCGGACCCGAAGGCCGCGTCGGCACCCGCGAACAATTCGCCGATCTCGGCATCCCCATCTACGTCTCGCCGGCGAACTGCGGCACCGGGACCAGGGCGAACGGGGATTCGAGCCGTGGCGCCCTCTATTCCAACGACTTCCTCTATCAGGAGGTCCTTTACTGGTTCTCCTCGGCCGAATTGGCGGGCGACGCCTGGGTCGCGGGGCGCCCCGGCGCACTGGCCTATATCGACGCGACGCTCGGCCCGAAGAATGTGGTCGTGACCGGCGAGGAATGGCCGCTCGTCGGCTGGGAAACCATCGCCGCCGCCGATCCGACCGTGATCGTCATCGGCACGATGGACCGGCGCGCCCGGCCCGCCGGCGGCCCGGAGGTGAAGAGGGCTTTTCTCACCTCCGACCCCGTCGTCCGCGAACTCTCCGCAGTAAAGCGCGCCGGATCGTCGAGATGCATGCTCAGGCGATGAACCCCACCTTGCGGACCATCCAGGGAGACGAGGTCGTGGCCGAAGCGACGATGGAACGCACGGCACGTTATGACATGCTGGTCGGCGCCATCTGGTCTGGACGCTGCCCGACTGGCTTCCGCATCGCCGGGGCCGAGGCGAATCCCGCGGCGCTCCGCCCGGCAGGCTGGCGCCAGCGCCTCGGGCGAGGGATAGATACCCCACCACAATATTGGATCGCGCATGTCTGTCGCGCCTGACGATCTCGATCCGTCTATTCGAAGGCGCTGATGCTCTGGTTCGCCTTGCGAAAGCGGGAGATGGTTAGAGAGAAGTTCCATCTCACGTGTGACAAGCTAGTACATCGCCCTCTAAGAAAGCATCGGCTACCAGTCAGGAGATAATGCGCAAGCTCCAGTGGCTTTCTGCGCAAGCGACCGCCAACTTTGCGCCAAGCGTTGACCCTCTCTTGGCCGGAATTCTGCGCCATCCGTCGAGCGACCGCTTTGCGGGACGCGGCTTCGCAGCATTTCCGCCCGGCAAGCGGCAGCTATGGGCCGGCCGGACAACGCCTAACCCTGCCTGCGGTGCACCTCGCCGCCCGGAGCGTCCTGCGGTCAATCGACAGGATCGAACTCGCCACGCAGGAATTCGGCTGTCCAACCATCAGCGGGAAGGAAGGCTTCGACCACCATATCGGCAAGGGTGATGTTCACCGCGGTTCCAAAGATCGTTGTCGCGCTGATGAAGGACAACTGACCGCGCGGATGATCCAGGACAAGTGGCACGGCAATGTCGGAGGGTTGGTATGCCACTCGTCCCGCGGCTCGATGACCACCGGGATATGATTTCAGCTCTTCCAGCAGATCGATGAGACTTTGATCGGCGGACAGTTCGATGTCATGCGAGAGGCGACGCAGAATGTGGCTGCGCCACGCCGGCAGATTGACGATCCGCGGTGCGAGACCTTGTGGATGAAGGGTCAGCCGCAATGCGTTGACCTGTCCCGTCAGAAGTGTTGGGTCCACACCTTCGGTCAAGACCGGGACGGCTTTATTCATTGCAAGGATGGTCCAACTGCGATCGAGTGCCAATGCCGGATAAGGTTGATAACCGGCAAGCAACCGGTCGATCATCTCACGCGTCCCGACCATGTCAGGAGACGTCAAGGGCCGGTCCCCATAGGCGGGAGCGTAGCCGGCGGCAACCAGCATCCTGTTCTGCTCGCCAAGTGGCACGCGCAGGTGCTCTGCAAGCCGCAAGACCATCTCACGGCTTGGCTTCGATCGTCCAGACTCCACGAAGCTCAGGTGGCGCTGCGATATGTCCGCCTCGAGCGCGAGCGCCAGTTGGGTAAAGCGACGCCTAACGCGCCATTGTCGCAGCTGCGTTCCGAATGAGGATGTCCCGATCTCCATGGGCCGATGATGACCGAAGTCCAGCGTCGTTTCCATTACCTCTCGGGTAATCGACAGGCTGCAACGAGACCGGGATAATCTTCTGACCAGCAACACACGGGGGACGTGCCATGACCGCCTATGCAGTGGGACAACTGCGCAATGTGCAGATCAACGATGGCATCGTTGATTACCTGCAAGGGATCGACGCCACCCTTGCACCATTCGAAGGACGCTTCATCATTCATGGCGGTGCGCGCGAAACTCTTGAGGGCAATCCGACCGACGACCTGATCGTCATAGCTTTCCCGAGCAAGGCCGCAGCACAGGCATGGTACGCGTCACCGGCCTATCAGGCCTTGATCCCGCTGCGCTTGCAGGGGGCGGAAGGCGATGTCTATCTGATGGAAGGTGTCGGAGCCGAACATCGCGCGACCGACATCCTGGATGCTGCCTGAATTTGCGGGCTGAGAAACGGTCGTTCTGGTAGACCACCGGTGACCTTCTCTGGCGGATGGCTCCAAGGTTTTTCCGGGATGTTCTTGGACGACCACTCTCGGCGCGCCGGGCACGGGGCTGCACTGCCCCCGCCCGAAATAACTTCGCCACGCCTCTTAGAACGGGGTTTGGGGAATGCCGTCGTGCGGCATCAGCGAAGCCCGACAGTCCGCAAAGGGCCGGCCGACAAGAATCCTGGCGGCCGCAATGTTGTTCACAGATCAATTCCCTCTGACAGAGGTAAGTGCGTCATCAAGATCGACGCCAAGATGGCGAGCGGTGCTGGTCATCTTGGTGTGGCCCAGCAGAACCTGCCGCCTGCAGATTGCCCGTATTCTTGTAGATCTGCGCCACCTTCCTGCGTCGCGTCGAATGAGTGCCATACGCACTTGGGTCCAGCCCGATCGACTTCACCCATTCACGCAAGATCCGCGTATATTGTCGTGTCGACAGGTGCGGACTGTGGTGCAGGCGACTGGGCCACAAATCCTCATGGCCAATCATCTCCGGGTCGGCAATCCAGCGCTCGAAGGACTGACGCGGCGTCTCGGTGATTTCGAAGCGGACCCGCTTACCAGTCTTGCGCTGGGTGAGGCAACGGCAGCAAATGTTCTTATGACTGGTGCGCTCGAACTGATCCGGCGATCCGGTCCGGCGAGGAGGACGCCGGGCCAGTCGACGGGTTCGATGTAAAGCTCTGAACCGACCCTTGCTCCAGGCAACCGAGGAGTTAGGACCGAATGACGTCCTTGGCTTTCTCCACGACAGGAGGGCTATTCTTGCCGGGATCTCATATCAGCCTATAATATAAAATCATGGGCGGTCAGGCGCGACACTCCGTTCAACTGAATTTCAAAATCGAACACGCCGTCGCCGTTCGTATCCCCGCGGACAATCCGACTATTGCCGGCCTGTACGCTCCAGACCCCATACGCACTTGCCTGAGCCCCAGACCAGTGGAAAGCCTGATTGCCGGCAATCGTCGTGTTGGCATCGATCGCAGATAGTTGGAGCGTGTCGACTCCCGAGACAAAGTCGGTGATGACATCACGGGCAGCGCCCTTTCCGGATTCCTGTACCGCGTTGAAGATGAACGTATCCGCGCCGACGCCGCCGGTCAGCACGTCCCTTCCCGCCCCTCCGACAAGCCGGTCATTTCCGGTCCATCCATTCATGGTGTCATTGCCGGCTCCTCCGACAAGCTGGTTCGCTGCGGCATTTCCAATCAAGTGGTCCGCAAAGCGTGTGCCAACAAGGTTTTCGATGCTCACCAGGGTATCGCTGCCTTGTCCACCACCTATTGCCTGAGCCGCGCCCAATCTCAGATCAACCCTGATTGCGCCCGTGGCTGACGCATAGTTGGCGGTATCGTTGCCATCCCCGCCGTTCAGAACATCATTGCCGGCTCCGCCCATGAGCAGGTCGCTGCCCGCGCCGCCGATAAGCTGGTCATTTCCTGCCTGTCCGTTCAAGGTGTCATTGCCCGCATTGCCGATCAATTGGTTCGCCGCGGCGTTTCCGATCAGGCTGTCCGCAAAACGCGACCCGGAAAGGTTCTCGATACTGATCAAGGTATCGCTGCCCTGTCCTCCACCAATGGCCTGAGCGGAGTTCAACCCCAAATTGATCTTGATCGCTCCTGCGGCCGATGCGTAGTTGCCGGTATCGATGCCGCCTCCGCCATTCAGCGTGTCATTTCCCGCGCCCCCAAGCAGGGTGTCGTTGCCCGCACCGGCATCGACATAATCATTGCCGCGATAACCGATGAAGGTATCGTTGCCCTCGCCCAACTCAATCAGCCGGTAGCCAGAAACGGATGAGAAGCCGCTGATATCGACGCGGTCATTCCCGGTCGTGCCGGAAAGCGTGTAGTAGTTGAAATCCAGCTGCTCGACGCTGTTCAGATAGCTGCTGTTCCACAGGACGCTGGAGGTCTGGATATGCGCCCTCAGCCGGATCGAGTCCGCGCCGTCCCCGCCAAAGAACCGGTCGGTCCCGAAATCGCTGGCCGTGATGTCGAAGATGTCGTTGCCGGATTCACCATAAAGCGAGTCATTTCCGGCCCCGCCGATCAGGGTGTCACCTCCCGCGCCGCCATAAAGGCTGTCGCTTCCGGTGCCGCCATC